>JAFGIQ010000102.1 GCA_016929575.1 candidate division FCPU426 bacterium | reverse complement strand
GATAAATTAAACGCGCTCTACCGGCCCAAAAAGAAAATCTATGCCAAAATATCTTTCATTGACATCAACCGCCTGTCCCCCGGAGACCGCGAAAACAACAACAAATCATTGACGCATTTAAAACTCATGGACGCCCTGGCCATTGTCATTAACGGTTTTACCCCCGGCCAAGACAGCAAGGCCATGGCCGCGGACTTCAACTTCTGCTTGTCTGAATTGATCCTGTCGGACTTGGACCAGGTGGTCCGCAAACTGGAAAGGCTCGGCAAACCGCAAAAGCCAAACACCCTGGCCGGCCGTCCTGAAAAAGAAGTCTTTGAACAATTAAATGCCGTCTTGGAAAACAATGCTTTTCTCTCCACCCTGGATCTTCCTGCGGATCTGTGGAAGGAATTGAATTCCTACAGTTTTCTCACCTTAAAACCCATGTTCGTGGTGGTCAATTTGTCGGAGGAAAAAGGCGCCGCCGATCCTCCGGGCATGGCTGAATTGCACACCGAGGCTTCGGCCCGCGGTTTGCCGGTTGTGCGCATCTACGCCAAGCTGGAAAAAGACCTGCAGGAGCTTCCCGCCCCGGAGCGGGAGGTATTCATTCAGGAATACCGGCTTCCCCTGGATGGAAAAAGCGCTTTCATCCGCCAGGCTTATGCCACGGCCGGGCTGGTTAGTTTCCTGACCGTCGGCGAGGATGAAGTGCGCGCCTGGACCGTCAAGCAGGGCACTTCAGTGCGCGAAGCGGCGGGCGTCATTCACAAGGATCTGATGAATTATTTTGTGCGCGCGGAAGTCATCCACTACGACAAGCTGCTGGAATGCGGTTCTGAGCACGAGGCTGTCAAACGGGGCTGGATGCGCTCCGAAAAAAAGGAATATCCGGTCGCCGACGGCGATGTGCTGCACATCCTGGCGTCCAAATAAAATAAGATTACGCAGATTTTAAAATCAGATTACGCGGAGATAAAAGGGCTTCGCCCATGCGGGGGCATGTACCCGTTACGTGTCCCCGCGCCCATGGGCGGCGCAAAATAGCTTTTTCTACCAATACTTTCCAGAATATCCTTAATCATCAATGCAAATAAATTAGTATTGTGTCCCAATAGTCCCGGCAGCGGACAAATTATACCAATCCACTTTGCGCGTCAGGTACATGACCAGGGCCAGAATGGTAAAAAGCCCCAGACTGCCGGCCAGCAGGGCGTAATCCTCCAAATTGAGGATAAAATACAGGTAGCTGTACAAGGCAAGCAGCAACCCGCTTACCAGAAGTACAAACCGCAAATCGGAAAACAGGCTGCGCGTATAACCCGCGACCATGCCCACGATGCCCAGAGTAGCCAGGATGTACGCCGCAGTAAAACCAATATGTTCGGACAGGGCCAGGAGCAAGGTATAAAACACAACCAACGCGGCGCCCACGATCAAGTATTGTATGGGATGCATCAGCCGGATGCGCCCCAGGTTCATGATTTCAATGACAAACAGGGTGAGAAAAGTGAGAAAAATAAACATGACGGCGTACTTAAGCGTGCGCGAGACTTTTTGATAATGATCCACACTCTCGTATAGACCCACACCCAGTCCGGAATTCTGAAAATCATGATTCACGCCGATCCATTGCTGCGGATAACCCCGGTTGAGGCTCTGCACTTTCCATTCTGCCGAAAAACCGCTCTTGTCAATCCGCCGGGTTGCGGGCAAATGATCTCCCTTAAAACTGGGATCCGTCCATGGGGACTGCAAAACCACCTGGGTTTCATGCCCCGCTGGCGTGATATAAAGCGCATCATGACCGTCCAGGTATAAAACACACGAGAATGTACCGGCCTTCATTTTCCGTACATCCGGCAGGCGGGCACTGACGCCGTAGGGGATGGCCGGATTATTGTCCACCCCTGCTTCGATGTCCAAGGCGCGGCCGTTCCAATCCACGGTTTTAAAATCCCGAATGCCTTTGATGTTCTGCACGCCGATCAGCAGGCGGCAGTCTTCCCAGTACGCCGACCCTTCCGGCACTTTGAGCTCCGCCAGACTGGGCCTGGAAAAGGTGCCGGAGATTTCCAGCTTGGCCTTGTAAAGAATCACCTTAAAAATGCCGCGATAGCGCACTTCCGGTTCCAGTGTGCCCTTCACCTGCAAAGTATCCGGCAGAAAGTTGGCATGCATGATCGTCTTGATGATGCGATTGTCTTCCTTGTGCATTTCCATATAAGGAATGGAAATTAAAGGGCCCGACACGTGCTGAATGCCGCCGCACCATTTTTCCGCCACTTCGGCAATGACTTCCGCCTGGCGCATTTTCCGTTCCTGTACCAATATGCCGATCATCAGCGCAGGAATAAGCAGACCAAAGCCCAGGGCAGCAAGCACAACCAGACGCAATCCAATCCGCAGGGGTTTGTCCTTCCCCGGGGATGCAAAGGAATTCTTTTTGGTCTTTGGAGACATGTCTTCCCCCTTATTGAAGTTAAAAGCACATCCGCGGATTACGCATAGGGACCCGGATGATACCAGCCAGTAGGTTTTTTTAATATGCCCCTGCGAAATCTCCGGCAGAGGCTTATTGAACGACTGCGATCTTGTGCCTTTCCTTCTCTTCCCCGTTTAGCAACAGGCGGTAAATATAGAGGCCCGGGGCAATCCCGCGGCAATCCCATTCCAGCACCTGACCCCTACCCGCAGCCAGGCTGTCTTGTATTTCCGCCACTTTTTCCCCGAACAGGTTGTGAATGACAATCCTCACTTTTGCCGCCCGGTTCAGGTGCAGCAGGAATTTCATTTTTCCCCTGGCCGGATTGGGATAAGGCAGGCAATGGCGTTGTTTTAAATCCACATCCCCCAGGGCAAGCGTGGCTGTAGACGTCAAAGTCGGGGTAATGGTCGGGGTTACTGTAATGGTTGCGGAAATGGTTAAGGTAGGCGTAATGGTCCGCGTCAAAGTGATGGTTGCCGTGGGGGTGGCTGTTGGAGCGGGAGTGGCAGCAGGCTCTTGGACATTCAGCCTGGGCCCGTACCCGGGTACGGGCAGGTTAGTGCCAGAAGCATTGCGCACGCGGATGTAAATGGGTTCCGCCGCATTGTAGGTCTGATTGGCAATTTCAGCCACGCCCGCCAGCGTCATTCCCGCCGTAATACCCAGAGATCCTGAAGCAGGAGTGAAAGAAGCGTAGGACAAGGATGGCTCCATCACAAAAGTCACACTGGCATTCACTATCTCGCCGGTAGCTGTATACCTCACTTCGACCCGCATGGCAAAGGTACTGGGCCATGCCTCTACATCAACAGGCGTGTTGTCCGCCAGCAAAACACCTTCAGCATACACCCAGAATTGCATGTCGTTGTCCTGGACAACACGGGCGATGGCGCCAGAATAGTCCGGAGCGTCGCCGTCTTTAATATTGCTGGGATCTGTGAGGTCATACGGTTTTATATATCTCGGCCCCTCAGTCCGCTGCTGGCATAAAAACCAAGCCCGCCCGCCTGATAAGGCCGCTGCCAGCGGGGTGGAAATATTCGGTTGCGCAAAGGTATTGATGTCGTCTGAAAAAAGTTCCAATGAATGCGCTGGTGCTGCGGAGAGAAAATTACCGTACATGTCAACCGCCTGGATGGTGACCGGAAAATATACACCCGCCATCTCGGCGGCGCCGTTATAGGCATTCAATGCGATACTCGGATCCACGGGTGTTACACCGCTGTACCAGCCGCCTATGCCTACAGGGATGACCCCAGTGGTATTGGTTGTGCCGCTTCCCTCAATGGCCACCAGGCCAGGAGCAAGCGCCTGCAAGCCATAAAATGCGCCTGGCAGCACGCCTATGGCCGGTGTAGTGCCGGCATTGGTGGTGGTCACGGTTGCATCTGAGCAGGTGATTGTCCAGCCGCCGGCATTTTGCGTACGAAAACGGAAGGTGGCAAATTCGGCGTAACCATTAAGCGGCTGTACATTGGCATTTTGCGCCGGCGGCGCATGGGGGTCAGTGCTGCTCATGCCCACCGCCACATCCGGATAATGCACGTTATTGCCGTACCGGTCGCAGGAAAAAGCCTGCAAGGAAACAATGCTGCCGGCAATGACCGGGCTGGGTGTGCCAAAATTGTTAAACACGGAAGTCGAAGCAGGCGGTGGCGATGTAAAATAGCTGCCGGCATAGGTGCCGCCTGCGCCCGCGTTGTCCGGTAAAAACATGCCACTGACAATGGGCACCAGCCGGTCATAGGCATTTGCATTTACACCAAAGTTTGCTGAATTCCCGGAACGCAGCCCGGATCCGAAGTCATAGGCCGCAGTCAGGTACTGAGTGCCGGATATTTTTTTATAACAATAGACCCAGGCATAGGCAATCCCTTCCTGCCAGCTGGTTGATTGAATAGTTCCCAGGGCCGTGGGCCAGATGCTTTTATTGCCACCGGCATCGGTCTGGCTGGACAATTCCACCATACTATAGGTTGGAAAATCCGCAGCGCCGTTTAAGGAATCGAGGGTATTGCCGTAGGCATCCACCGCAGCCACAGTTATCGCAAAAGGCACACCCGCTGTGGCGCCGCTGCTGATGACCGCTGGATCCAAGGTCAGCTGAAAGCCCTGCCCGGGTTCAGCGTGCCGCACCTGTACGCGGTCTTTATTTACGCCTAATTCATAGGACGTGCGGCTCATCCCGTTGGTCAACTGCAGATTGTGGCCGATGGTGCCGTTCACAGAATAAAGCAGCAAGCCATTGACACCGCCGGTGCATTCATACACGCCGGCAGTCGGCGTGACCTCGGTCATCCCGCCTTGAAATGGGCCGTAATTCTGGATGGCTGCCGGAAACGGCTCGCCGTCCGAGCAGGCAATAAAAAACGGCTGGCCGGCTTCGGCTGTGCGCGAAACCTTGTTCCAGTATTGGTCGCAAAGCACGAAGGAAATACTGCTGATGGCCAGTCCTGCTTCCTGCACTCCCGGCTGGCCCTGTATGCTCGTTTCCCCGGTGTTATCGACTTCCGGAGCCAGGCCCGGATACCAGGACATGCCGCTGTTTTCAACAATCAACATCCGGTTGGCATCCGCGGACTGGACGTAAAAATCTGAACTGCCGCCAGTAGCCGTGTTGAATTGGACTTGGATAAAGCCCATAGTGCCTGGATCAGGACACCCCCGGTATACAATTGCATGGCCCACATGCACGCCGGCAGTAAAAGTGATGGACTGCGGGCTGACAACCTGCAACATGCTGTTGTGGTCCAGTGAGCAGGTCAGCAGGGCCGTGCCGTTGAAGGTGGTATCCACCACTGGCCCGTTGTTGTAGGCCGTAACCGTGATTCCAACCATCTGCCCGGCAATGAGAAAGGAGGGAAACGGATCGGGCTGGATTTCAAAAAAATCCAGTGCAAGCGCGTTATTAGCAAAAAATAGCATGCCCAATGCCAAACACCAGGAAAAGATCCCCCGAATGTTTTTCATGTTCCCGGTTTCCTCCCCATCGCTAATTCTCTTCCTTCAGCCTGCACTTCTCACCTCACCATGATGCGGGAAGCAGCCTTGTTCATTAATTATAAATCGGGTTTTTATACAATACAATTTTTTAATATGAGCATGCAGCTATCATAAAGCGGCTGTGCAGTATTTGCCAGGGCAGTCCAAAATATCCCTATTTTATAAGGGTTATAATTAAGTATTGCGTCCCAGATTACCAGGAGCGGCTGGAGCCGCCGCCGCCGGAAGAACCGCCG
>JAFGIQ010000101.1 GCA_016929575.1 candidate division FCPU426 bacterium | reverse complement strand
GACAATGATGGAGGCCGGCAGCTCCCGCATGCGCACGCGGATGTCCCCGGTGCCGTATTCCTTTTCCCCCGGAATCTCGGACTGCTTGAAATTTTTGGTCGCCTCTTCGTCTATCACCGGCCGGATCCATTCGCCGGCATTGGCCGGAACCAAAACCTTGACCGGATCCAGGTGCCCGGGTTTTTCCTTGCTCAGTTGCAAGGCCTCGGTCTTGACCAGCTTGAACTGGAACACCGCCTGCGCGTCCAGGTTGCCGTTTTTGCTGTGGTTGTCCATCACGCCAAAGGACAGCTCCACGGTGTGCTGGCCCTGCAGACCGTGCTGGCGCAGGAAATCGGAGATGTTTATCTCCTCGCCGTAGCTCTCGCTTTCCAGCACCAGGGGCAGGGTGCCCAGGGCCGGAGTGTGTATCTGCACGAAATACTGTCCGCGGCGCTGGTCAATGGACATTTTCAGCCAGGCATTCTCCCTGGACAGGTCTATTGTCAATTTCCCGGGCATGCGGACAGCGCCAAAATTCGGCGCCGGCGCGCCTTTGGTTGTGGGCTTGACCGTGCCTTTGACCAAAATTCCGGGGGAATCGATCCGGTCAGGCGTGGCGTCCTGGATATTGCGGTGCTCGCCGTTGAAGACCTCCAGGGAATTGAGCGGCAGCATGGTCTGATCGGTCTTTTTCTCCGCCGGCACCAGGCTGACTTCCACTCCCGTGGTCTGGCTCTGCCAGAGCCTCTGGGTGAACATATTGTCCGTAAACATAATGTAGCGTTTGGCCTTGTTGTTGTCCACATACAGTTCCAGGGTCCGGTTTTGGGCCTTGACCTGGGCCAGGTTGGTCGCATAGCGCTGGGCCATGGTTGGAAAACCCGCAGGCAGGGCGGTCGGGTCTGTCTCCAGATGGCTGATAAAAATACCGCTCAAGTCATGCGCGGTAAAGACAATCCTGCCGGTCTGCTCAAAAAGGCCGGTCTTGGTCTCGGCCGGGTAATCGGCCACGATCAGCGCGCAGTTGAGCGTATTGTCGCGCAAAAAATTCTTGATTTTTTCAATCTGCGGGCCCAGCGGGGTTTCAGGACCGTCGGCCTGGATGGTGATGATATCCACATGCTCCAGCACGTGCGGATCCAGCAGGCGGTACACTGCATCCGCGCCCGCGGTCTCGATCATGACCGCGTGCCGGTTATTGTCCGCGGCCTTGATAAAAGGCGCCATTTCCTTGTACCAGCGGATGGCGTTCTCATGCGTAAAGACCCGCTGCGTGTTGCTGGGCTTGTCCTTGATGGCCTGATCCGGCCGGTCGCCGAGGCCCCAGATGATGTTCGGGTACTGGCTTAAGCGTTCCACAATGGCCTGGGCATGCGCCTTGTTTTCACTGCCGTGCGTCTGCAGCGAATAAAACGTGTAGCCGTGGAAGAGGCTGATGGAAACGATCATATTCCGGTCCCGCGCCTGTTTGACCACTTCTTCCAGTTTGTCCAGATACGCCGGATTGACCTTGCCCCGGCCGAATTCTTCATAGGGCACGAAAACGCGCAGGCCGTTGGCGCCCTGGTTTTTATATTTTTGCAGCAGCTGGCCGATGCTCTGGGGCGTGGCTGCCTGCCACCAGGCGGCCTGCTTGGTTATTTCCGCATTCGCGCCCACCAGCTTGATGACACTGCCGTCTTGGTTCGTCAGCTGTCCGTATCCTTCCACCGGATCACCGCGCACCGGGAAGGCCCCCTGCACGCCGGTGGATATTTCTTTCATCTCCGGCCGCTTGTACACAAAACGCCATTGCTGGTTGCCGTTGCCGCGCATTTTAATCCACTGCTGGCCTTGTGCATCCGTGACCGTCTCAAAATCCAGGCCCGATTCAATGCCCTGGGCATTGAGTTCGCTCGGAATGGGAAAACGCGTGCGGAACATGGTCAGATCCACGCCGGCTTCGGCATTGATAAAGCCGTATTCCGTGGGCGCGGTCACGCCCGGCATGTAAATCATCTGGGCTATTTCCGGCGGGCATTGGTCGGGCCGCAGCAGCTCAATGCCCTTGATCTTGGCGCCCACGCCCATGACCACTTCGCTCTGGCCTGTTTGCAGGCGCAGATTTTTAGATTCCAGGTCTTCCCTGCCGGTCACCGACCCTTCCATCCACTGCCCGACCAGGCCGATATCCAGGCGGATGGCGCCGCCGACTTCCCGCAAGGCGTCCTTGGGCAGGACAATGAAATAGGTGCCGGCCTGGGGAATGTCCAAAGAGGCCAGGGGCCGTTCGATTTTATCCGCCGGCCGCGTGGACACGGTCCGGTCGTGGTCCAGGCGGCGCTGCATGGCTTCCTGGTCTGCGATGAGGTAGGCCATGTCTATGGCCTCGCGCTTCTCGCGGGGAGTGTTGGCCTTGGCCTGCAGTTCCTTGAGGAGCTGCTGCACGCGCTGGCGGTGCACCTGCGCCTCAATCTCGCCCTCGTGCTGGAATTTGTCCCCCACGATTTTCATGAAAATGGGCGAGCCGGGGGTGATTTCATCCACCTGGATGGCCATGACGTACAAATCCGTGGGAACGACCATTTTGCCCGTGGCATAGACCTTGCGCTGCCGGGTGCTGTTGCCGAGCAGGGTGATGCTCCCGTCATCATTGCGGGTGATCTTGATGCCGCGCTCGTCCATGCCCCAGATGCGGAGCTGGTTGTTGTCGACAATGTAATGCTCCTCCCCGGGCGCCAGGGGGATGGATATGCGGCCGTTGGCAATGTCCTCCTGCACGCGCTCCCAGCTGAGCTGGGAAAAATCAAAGGGTTGGACCTCATACGGTTTCACGGATTGCACTGCCGGCCGGTTGTTGCGCTCGTAATCCACAAAATTGCGGAACAGGGTGTTGTTCAAGGACATGTCCTCGCCCATGCGCGTGCGGTAATACAGCTGCCAGATGTACTTGGCGGCCCGCAGCTCGGTCCAGCCGTCCAGGGCCATCCACGCTTCCGTGATATCCGGGTGCAGCAGGACCTTGGGGCTGAAATATTTGAGTATCTGCTCATCCGTAAGCTCAGGGTTGGTCTTCCAGAAATTGACGCCCAGCTCGTCCTCAAAACGGATATCCGCTTTTTTAATCCACTCCGCCAATTCCGCGGGCAGGATGCGGCCCAGCTGGACCTTGTTCTCGAGCCTCCGCCAGAAAAGGGCTTCCTGCTCCTGTTCGGCGCTGGCGGAAACCATTTTAAAGAAATTCTGCAGGGTGAGCTGGCCGTTGTCAAAAGCCACGAAAAGCTCGACCGGCAAAATGGGCTGCACTGCGGGCATCTGCCTGGTCTCCTTGAAGGTGTTGATCACCCATTCCATGAAGCGGAGCTTCCAGTTGGTGCCCTCGGTGGAGATGCGCTGGTACTCGCCGACCAGCATCTTGGCCATGCCGACCAGTTCGTCGGAAATCGGGCTTTGGCCTCCGGCCACGGGTTCGGACCTGAGATAGTGCGCCTCGGGCTTGAACCACTGCTGGCGGTGAAACATCAGGGCTTCCAGCACACGGTCCATGTCTTCGTGCGTATAAATTCCATAATCAACCAGGACCCGGTCCGCCAGCAGCAGGTCGACCATCTGCTTGTAATTGTCTTCCTCAATGACGCCGGTCTCCCACATCCGTTTGGCATTGTGCATCAGATCCAGCAGGTCGGCGGCGTCTTTCACTCCGTATCTTTCCAGTTTGCCCAGTTCCTGCAGGTAAACGGCCATGAGCAGGTCCTTGCCCCGGCCTTGCTCCAGTTTGGCCTGCGCTTCCTTTTTGGCTTTTTCAAACAATTGCGCTTCCTGGCTTTTCCAGGCCCGGCGCACCCATTGTTCCCTGGCTGCCGGCAGGGCCTGTTTGCGGGCCGCGCTTAATTCAAGGCGCTCGCCCTTGCTACGCGCCTGGTTCTGCAGGCGCTGGGCTTCCTCCAATATGACCTGCTCCACCTCCAGGCTGCCCGCCTCCAGTTTGGCCTCAAAATCCGCTTCCCCCTGCTGGCGCAGGTCGGCGCGGATTTTTTTCAGCAGGCGCAGCTTGATCTGCGCTTCAGTCTCCTGGTTGTAGAATCCCCTGGTGCCGCGGTGTAAAAGCTCCTGTAAAACCTCGGGCGAAATATTGTATTTTGCCGCCAGCTCCCGCACCGCCTCGGTTTCCAGCCCGGGTTCCACCGTGGCTACAAACTGGTCCCAGGTTTTTCCCAGATTGAGGTTTTCTACCACCATTTCGTGTACCGGCACCACCCGCGCATCGGTGTTGCCGTAGAGATAGGCGGGGTGCCGGGTGCGGATGTAATCGTAGAGCACCTGCGGCGTCCAGTACTTCGAGAAAAAGTAGCGCGGCCAGCCGTGGACGTTGAAAACCGTGTTGGCCGAGCTGTTGGCCAGAGTGAATCTTTCGCGGATGTTCTTGACCGTATTGATCATGTACACGTCGGATTTGACGATCTCGCCGTCCGCATTGACAATGAGCTCGATGCCGCTGTCTTCGCGCATCACGCGCTCCAGGTCTATCATGCTGAGGGGCGCCATGGGCTTTTCGCCTTCTGCGCGTTTTTCGTTTTCCTGCTCGATGATGTAATTCAATTCCAACAGGATGGCTTCCTCATCGCGGTCGCGCATGTCCAGCTGGGGGTTGGAGTGGCCGATGATGCCCCCGCCGCCCGCAAAACGGCTGGCCAGCTCATGCTGCAGGCGGTCGCCGGGATAGAATTTCATGACATCCCACTCGTAATTCAGCACGCGGGCTTCAAGCTCCATGGCCGAATACTTGCGCAGCACGTGCTGCCTGACCAGGGTGCGCAAATCCAGGCCGGCCCGGTAGGCCGCCAAAAGCTCTTCTTTGCTTTTAAAATATTTCAGCAGCTCCACCTCGTCATTCATGGTCAGCATCTTGGTGCGGTTGGTGAAGGCGTCCGCCAGTTCGGGCACGCGCAGGTGCTCTTTTTTCATGTCCGCGGCCGCGCCGTATTTTTTCAGCATGAGCGCCTGGTCGTACAATGCCAGGATCTCTTCTTCAGAGGCAAAAACATCCTGCAGGGTCAGGTTTTCCAGCAGCCGGGCTTTCTGCACGGGCGTGATGCGGCCGGTGTTAAAAGCCTTTTGCAGCCGCAGTTTGTTCATGTCCAGCCGGCCCCGAAGCGCCACCCGGTCAAGCCATTTGCTCAAGCCCACGGCTTCGCGCGGAAACGATGCTTCCATGGTGATCATGTTTTCAAAGCCGCCCGGGGAAAGTCCCAGGCTTTTGTTAAAATCATTCAGGTTGACTGGATTTTCCACCTTGATTTTTTCGTAGACGGGCAGGGTCGGGTCCGCCACTGAGGCTGATTCCAGGTATTGCACCATGGTCGGGCCGGCATAGAGCTCCCCGGAACGCCCTTTCCTGGGTTCGCCGTGGCCAGGAGACGTGGTCATGAACTTGCGGTATTCATGCTCAAAATTCTCAGGCCGGAAAACATGCTCTTCCGGCACGATAAAGGTCCAGAAATACTTGGAATCCCAGCCGTCGGCCGCAATGCCGGCCCAGCGCAGCCGCATTTTGCGGTTCAGCTCGGCCACGCTCCAGCGGTCGAAGGAGGACCATACGTCTTGAAGCTCTTTGTTCAGACGCTGCTTGCTTTCGGCCATGTATTTTTCCAGTTTTTCGCGCAAGCGGCGCTCGCGCACCTCGGGCGTCCAATTCGCCAGCACGGACTGCTCGGCCACCGCGTCCATGATTTCCTGCACCTGCGCGGCATCCACCTGGATGTCATTGATAAAGCGCGAGATCTCGCTGGTGCGGCGCAAATAAAAATTATACTTGGCGATTTCCCTGATCAGGGGGTTTTTCTCGCTGTAACCGTAATTGAGGTCCTGGAAACCCATGATAAGGGTGTTGAAACTGATGCCGTTGTCCTCGCAAAAAGCCCTGACCTGCTGCTTGTCATAGATGTTGAGGGTTTCTGCTGTCCGCCAAAACTCGGTATACTCCGAAGCCAGGCGCAGGTTTTGCAGGTTGCCGAAAACCGCGGCCTGGCTGTGGTTGGTCATGATGCTGATTTCCGCCCCTTCCACCTGGTCCCAGGCAATGCCTTCCCGCAAAATGGCTCCCTGGATGTCCACGGAGACATACCCGTAGGTATACCAGGGCCGCACGAAAATTTCCTGTTCCTTGCCGTCCCTGGTCTTCACTTTGACAAAGATATCCAGCCAGCCCCTCTTGCCCAGATAGGATCCGTTGTAGTCAAAGCGCAGGAACCGCGATTTGCTGATTTCCCCGGCCGTGGCCGCAAAGCTGATTCTGGCCCGCTTGTCCCCCGGATTGGACTCGAGGTAGTAGTTGTTTTGCTGCTGGCCGACAGCTTCCTCCAGGGTGATTCTGGTAAAACTTTTTTTGTCCGGATTATAGGCCAGGGGGATGACCTTGCCCTCCGGGCCTTGTTCGTCCGCCGCCCCCTTGATCTTGATGCGGTCCGGGGTCAGGGGAATCTCCAGGTGCTGGTAGGGCCCGTTTTGCACTGCATCCGCGGGCTTTTTTATAATCTCGTTTTTCGTGTCCGGAAAAAGCCCGCTGAGATGCGATTCAACCCGGTCCACCGGCCCGATCAGCACAGGCTCGGCCACCGTGGTGCGGCCGCCCACACCCTGCTGGGTTCCGGTTTCCGTGGTGCGCTCTTCACGCGGCGCAAACCAGTCGGACACGCGCTTTCTGTCAATGGGCGCGTATTTGTTGATGGCATTGTCCAATCCAGTCTGCAGGCTTTCTATTTTCAAACTGCGGGGAGAGCCCAAATGCGCGTCAATCGTACTGGCCAGGGGCAAAACCCCAAGCACGACCACGCCAAACTGGATCAGGTAGGTCAGGCTCCGGCGCCAAAACCCCGGCTTTTCCTTCAACTCCTTGGCCGAAGCCTTGCGCTGCAGGCGTTCGCGCAGGATCTGGATCAGGGCAAAAACACCCAGGGCCAGCAGCGCGGTCAGCACCACCACCAGCCACGGCCCCTGGATGGAAATGGTGGGCGTGAGCATGGACAGGGGCACGGAATAGAGGATGCCGGGGATGCGGATCTGGCCCAGGGCCGAAAAGAAAACCAAAGCCACTGCGGCCGCATAGCCGAACAGGCGCCCGAAGGCCTTGCTCCGCCAGCGCAAATCATCCATGGGAATGACTTCCTCCATTTTGTTCAGCCGCTTTGCAATCCAGGGATCCGTATGCTCGGCGCGGATTTTTTGCATGGCCTTGGCGGAAGTGAAAATCCTGAACATGCCCAGCACCATTAAAATAAGCAGCCCGGAGGTGGCGGCAAAAAATCCGGGCAAAAAAGTGTTGCTGGTCAGTATGGCGCCGATGAAGAACATGCCTGTGACCACGCAGACCATGGCCCCCAGGGTGCGCCAGGGTGATTTGCCCAGCATTCCGCTCCTGCCGGTACTCCACAGGCTCAGGAGGGTGGTGATGATGGCCACGATCCCGGCAATGATATAGGCGTTGGAATAGGCAAAAGCGCCGTAGAGCCAGAAAGTGAGGACCACGCCCAGGGCGACCAGGTAACTGACCCGGCCGATGAACTTGATCAGGCCCAACAGCAGGGAGCCGGTGGCCAATCCCGGCCGCTGCCACAAGAGCTTGAACCAGGCCGCGGCTTTGGTGATAAAGCGCTTGATCCCGCGCACAGCGCCTTTTATCAGCTGCTCCAGCAGGGCCAGGACAATGAATCCCAGGATGGCGGCCATGACCATGTGCCAGTTGAAGAGGGCGGATAAAATGATTACCGCCACCACGCCCGTGCTGATGTACTTCCAGTAGCCGCGGGCGTATTTTTTCAGGCCGAAGAAATTGAAATACTTCAGCAGCTTCCACACCAGCACGACAATCAGGACCGTGTACAGCCAGTGCATGGCCGGCATGTCCAAGAACTGGACAAAGCTTTCCAGGCCGGTGATGATGCCATGATAGATATTTATCACCGCGTTCTTGAGCATGATGTAGACGGGGTCCAGGTGCAGGAATTGGAGGGCCGGCCAAATAACCGTGTCCCAGATGTAAATCTTGAAGAGAATGGTCAGGGGCTTGGGCAGCATGAGGATGGAAGCGCGCAGCACGGCCACGCCAAAGTCCTTGACGAGCATCACCGGGACTTTCAGGCGGTCCGTCATTTTTTGGACCACGTTTTGGTTGAACCAGTAGGAAATGAACATGCCCACAAACGTGGTTTCCAGCATGCGCAGGATGGCATAAAACCCGGGCTCCACCAGGATCGGGCCCAGCAGGCCGGGGACCAAAAAGAGCACGGTCACCTGGTAGAGCAGGGTCGGGATCAGACCATAGCTCATCTGCACCAGGGTTTTCATGGTGTTTTGGGTAAAACTTTTTTCCGCGAAAATCTCGAGCACAAAAGTGCTGATATAGTGGATGCTGACTATCAGGCTCACGGCCAGCAGGGTCTGGAAGGGGTTATAGGCAAAACCCTCCTTCATGGCATTGGTGATGACCTGCCCGACAATGTCCGAGATGGCGGTGAAAAAGGCCAGGAAAAACATGTTGGCGTAAAATTTTCCGGATATGGGCTCCTTGAAGCGGCTGACGGAATCCGCGCCGTACTTGCCGTACATGCCCAGCCGGTCCCTCACCCACATGACCGCGGGCCTGAACACCTTGCTCCAGATTTTATCCAGCCATTGAAAGAAAGGCACCAGTATGTATTCCCAAAAGCCGCTTAAAATCTTTTTGATTCTATTCCAGATGCGCTTGGCCCACTTCACCACAAAGTCCTTGACCGCCGTGACCACGTCCTTGACCACCTGCACGATCTTTCCCACCCAGGGCAGGCGCAGGAAACGGGTGACTCCCTCCATCAAAAAGGCAAACACCGTGCCGAAAAACGACACTACAGGCAGGATCACCCGGTCTTTAAACTTGATCAGGATATCCTTCAGCTTGGGCAGCAGGATTTCCAGGAAGGGTTTGAGGAAGGTTTCGTATATTTTTACCGGGATGGTCACCGGCAAAAGCAAAAGCAGTTGCTTAAGATAGTGCCCCAGGTAGCGCGTGGTCATGCGCACAAACCCGTGCGGGTCCAGGCCCAGATCCGCCAGCACGCGGCCGATGGGATTGACATACCACACATACTGCCCGAGGCGCTGGAACCAGGGCAGCTTGTTTTGCAGGGTCTCCATGATCTGGAGCACGTAATTGCGCATGACCTTCTGCGGCTCATACTGTTTCTGGATGTCCCGGTTTAAAAGCGAGGCCTCGGTCATGGCCCGCCTGCCTTCCGGGGTTTCAAAAAACTCAAAATAATCCACCAGGTCTTTGTTTAAGCGCACGATGGTTTCGGGAATGATCTCATCCCCGGCCTGGAAGCCGGCTTTTTCCGCCTCCTGCTGCCTGCGTTCGGTCTCGGTTTTTTTCAGGCTGAAATGCCTTCCCATGCCGCCCAAAAGCAAGACCAGGCCAAAGGCGGCCAGGATGACGGGCATGACGGCCCAGCCTCCGGTCAGCAGGAAAAACAGGCCCGTGGCCCAGGAGCCCCAGCCCAAAACAAAGAGGGCCATGCCGGGATTGCGTTCGGCCAAGAAGGCCAGAATAATCACGCCAAGAACAATTCCCAGCGCGGGCAACAGGATATTGCCGGTTAAAACCATGAAAACCACACTTGCAATCAGCAGTCCTGATCCCAGAATGCCTCTTATCAAGGCGCCTCTGAATTTAAAAGGCTCTGCCTGCTCCCGCTCTTTTTCCTTTTCCGCCGCCTCTGCCTCCGCAGCCGGAGCCGGCTTTTGCCCCTTGGATTTTTGTTCGTCAGCCAGCATGCGTTCTTCGGTCTTATCGATGCTTTCCAGCAAATCCGCGGTCATGGCGCGGCGCGCATCCTCGGAGGTGAAGGCTTCGATCAAAAGGAGCATGTCCGCGGTCAGTTTCTTGGCCTG
>JAFGIQ010000100.1 GCA_016929575.1 candidate division FCPU426 bacterium | reverse complement strand
TGTTGGAAATTCAAGCCAGAGGCGCACATGGATACGATAGAATATAAAGATCTGTTCATCAGCGAATCGCTGGAGCACCTCGACCGCCTTAACCAGGCCCTGTTGAGCTTGGAAAAAAACACGGCCGATCGAAACTCCCTGAATGAGATTTTCCGCACCTCGCACACGCTGAAGGGCATGGCGGCGACCATGGGTTTTGATCAGATCACAGAACTGACCCACCAAATGGAAAATGTTCTTGATAAACTGCGCACCAGCCAGCAGGACATCAATTCAGAAATCGTGGATGTTCTTTTTGAATGCCTGGATACCCTTGGTCTTTTAATTGAAGAAATTTCCAGTGCTGAGGCGCAACATATAGATATATCAGCACTGACGGCCAAGCTGGCCAAACTGGGTGCTGGCAAGCCGGACCAAGCAGCCGCCCCGCAGGCAAAACCAGACCCGGAGAAAGCCAAGGCCGGACCAGCGGCCAAAAGCACCAATAATAAATTTTTCGCGTCCACCAAACCGGCGGGGGAAGAACTCAATGTCGAGCACTTGGAAGAGATACTGACCAAGGCCGAAGAGGAGAATTACATTATCTATGGCGTGAAAGTGAGGGTGGAGCCGACCTGCACGTTTAAGGGGGTGCGCGCCTTTATGGTATATAAGGCGCTTTCCGAACACGGGGAGATGATCGCCAGTTTCCCGGATCCGCAGGCACTGCAGGAGGGGAGTTTTGAATTGGAATTTTTGCTGCTGCTGCTCTCGCAGCGCAAACAGGAGCTTTTGCAACGCAGCCTGAAAGGCATCGCTGAGATCGAATCTTTTGAGGTGGAACAACTTTCGCCCGGGCAGATAGAGGCGTTCTTCGGCGACACCAAGGCCAAGGTCAAGATGTTGGTGGCGGCACCGGAAAGCAGCAAGGAACAAAAAAAACAGGGAGTAGCCGGGCGTGCCATTCAGAGCATTCGGGTGAGCATCGAAAGGTTGGACAACCTCCAAAATCTTGTGGGCGAACTGGTCATCAATAAAATACGGCTGACCCAGATATCTAAACAGTATGGCATGAAGGAATTGAAAGAAGCCCTCATCCAATTTGACCGCATCACCAACGATTTGCAAGACGAGGTCACAGAAGTCCGCATGGTTCCGATGGAGCATATCTTCAACCGCTTCCCGCGCATGGTCCGCGACCTGGCCAAGGAGAGCCACAAGGAAATCGAGTTGTATATGGAGGGCAAAGACATAGAACTGGACCGGACGGTGTTGGATGAAATAAACGACCCCTTGGTGCATCTTCTGCGCAATGCCGTGGACCACGGCATTGAACGGCCGGAAACGCGCCTCCAACAGGGCAAATCCCGCCAGGGATCAGTGCGGTTGGTGGCCATGCGGGAAAAAAACCATGTCATCATCAAGGTGACCGACGACGGGATGGGAATTGATCCGGTAAAAATGCGTAGAGTCGCGGTCGAGCGCGGACTATTGAACATAGACGAGAGCGAACGCCTTACGGACCAGGAAGCGGTCAATTTGGTCAGTCTGCCCGGGTTTACCACCGCCACGGTTGTCACCGAGGTCAGCGGCCGAGGTGTGGGCGTGGATGCGGTGCGCACCAAGATTGAATCATTCGGCGGCAGCTTGCGGATTGAGAGCAAACCCGGCGAGGGCAGCGCTTTTATCTTGCGGATGCCGATGACCCTGGCGATTATCCAGGCCCTTTTGTTTTCCGTCGGCAAGGAAGTGTATGCCCTGCCTGTGATCAACACGGTCGAGACCATAGAATTCGTTGAACAGGACGTGAAATTCGTCCAGCAGGGGGAGGTGGTGGTCTACCGCGACAGCGTACTGCCCCTGATGCGTTTGCACCGCCTGCTTGAGGTCCCGGGAGAGGAATCCAAACGTACGGACCGGGCCGTGTTGGTTACCGAAGTGGGAGAAATGCGTGTGGGACTTTTGGTGGATCAGGTGCTGGGGCAGCAGGAGATCGCCATTAAATCCCTCGGCCAGATGCTTAAAAGCATCAAAGGTTTTTCCGGCGTCACCATCCTGGGGGACGGGCGTGTTTCCTTGGTTTTGGACGTTCCCAGCCTGCTTTAACATGCTGGCCGCGAATGCCTTGCCTTGACTTTATGACCCGGGATGAAGCATAGTAGTGGCAGGCGTGTGCCAAGCGGAACACCTCCGCTTCCGTTTTTTCTCCCTGCCAAGCAGGGAACCCGAATAGAGTGGCCGTAAAGGAGGAGTTTTTTTGCCTGACATTCGATCCCTCTCAGACATTCAGCTGGATGCGATGCGTGAAGTCGGAAATATCGGGGCAGCGCACGCAGCCACCGCCTTGTCGCAGTTGATTGAGAAAAAAATTATGATTACGGTCCCGAAAGTATTATGCCTGCCCCTGAATAAAATGGTGCTGGTGGTCGGCGGCCCCCAATCCCTGATCGCCGGCGTGGCCATGCATGTTTTAGGCGATATTTCAGCTAAAATCGTCCTCATTCTGCCGCGTAAAAGCGCCTTGCAGATGGCCGGCCTGCTAACCAAGCAGGATACCGAGGAGCGGCAAACCCTGACGATGATGGAGCATTCCGCCATCAAGGAGGCGGGAAACATCCTGGCCGGCGCCTATCTCAACGCCTTGACGGAATTTCTGGGATTGCTGCTGCTCCAGTCCGTGCCCCAGCTTATTTTTGACATGGCTGAAGCCGTGATCAACGAGCTTTCCAAGGGATTTCCGGCCAACACGGAAGTGATTTGTATTGAGACTGAGTTTATGGAATCCAACCGCGTCATCAACGGATATTTTTTT
This sequence comes from candidate division FCPU426 bacterium, assembly GCA_016929575.1. Lineage (GTDB taxonomy): Bacteria > Oederibacteriota > JAAXVQ01 > JAAXVQ01 > JAUVAV01 > JAFGIQ01. The sequence continues at coordinate 205 of JAFGIQ010000100.1, read as the reverse complement.
CTCATGCCGGACAAAGTGTCGCTAGACGTGATCCTGCGGGTCACACAGGTGCCTAAGTGAGCAAACCGCAACATCCTGTTTTAGTTTTAGACATCGGCACGCGCAAAGTGGCGGGCTTGGTGGTGGCGCCGGAAGGGCGCGGCATGAAGGTGGTGGCTGCGCGCGTGCTTGAACATCCGGACCGGGCCATGCTGGACGGGCAGGT
>JAFGIQ010000099.1 GCA_016929575.1 candidate division FCPU426 bacterium | reverse complement strand
TTGTCCATCTGCCCGAGGAACTGCCGGGCATAGGCGGAAAGGGACTCCACGTAGCGCCGCTGGCCCTCGGCAAAGATGGTGTCAAACGCCAGGGAGGATTTGCCCGAACCGGACAAGCCGGTGATCACCACCAGCTGGTTGCGCGGAATGGTGACCGTGAGGTTTTTGAGATTGTGCTCGCGGGCGCCCTTGACAATGATGTGTTCCAAACCCATGGTTATCCCTTCTCCTGCCGGCGCGCCCCGCGTGCCGGCATAAGACGCAAAAAGTGAAATATTTAGATTAGCATACAACGGGGTGGGGTTGTCAATCCAAACCGCAGGGAGGGGGGTAAGCTTGTTCTTTTCCTAATCATGATTTTTCACCTTATTATCCTAATAATACTTGCCGTCACGCATTCCTTGGATTTTTTGCGCCGGTTTAGAGTTCGCGCTTTATTTGCATCATCTCTGCCGCTGCCGCATTCGAAACAACCTTTCCGTAAAACCGCCTTCTTTTAAAAACCGCTCTTCCAGCTGATGCAACTGCCGGTCCAGCAGATAATCGGCCTGATGAATCAGGCAGATCAGCGTGTTGGCCGCAGTTTCAGAATTTTCTTTTTCAATATAGGTCCTATATGTCCCATAGGACCTATTCAAAACAAAAGCCAAAGCCCTAATCTTCTTGGCCTTGGGATGATCCTTGTCCCAAAGCAATAGATTTTTTTGCCTCAAAAAATCCTTGTAATCCAGCAGCAATTCCTCCAGGCTGGCCCGGGCCACGCCTATAAGCTTGAGTTCGGTTTTCCGGGATATGGCTGATGCCATGCTGCCCTCGGCAATATTTTGCTTGCCGCTGCGCGCGGCCTGGACCATCTGGTCATGAGTGCGCGAGCGCCTGTCAATAAAGCGGCCGCAAAAAACAACCGTGGCGTCATACACAATTTCAGCTGTTTGATAGGACTTTAGTTTTTCGTACCCGCCGTGCTGCTAAATCAACCCCTGTTTGTCATCCATCACCGGGCTCCTTTTATTTTCTAAATTAATTTAGACCGCCCGGATTATTATTCCTTTCAATAATTTTGAAATTATTTTCATACACCAATCGAACCTTCCGGTTCATCCCCGCTCGTGCGGGGAAAACCGTAAGTACCAGCAGATGTAGCATCCCGCATGTTTCAATCCACGCCCCCGCACGGGGGGCGACCGTGGCACCTAAAAATCTATGCCACGCAAACACAAAACCGCCGTGCTCCGCGAAAGTACCTATATTCACCACCCTTCATACTGAACATCAATCTCCCAAATTCATTATTGCTTTTATTTATATCATAATCCCCCATCGCGAACATCCCGGCGTTTTCGCGGCCGCTTGGGGTCCGCGCAATTCTATTTCCGCCTATAGCTTTGCCGCATGCTGTATAGCCTCTCTGTAAATCCGCCTTCCTTTAAAAAATGCTCTTCCAGGTATTTTATTTGGCGCCCCAATAGAAAACTCGCCTGGTTGATCAGGCAGATCAGCGTATTTGCTGCCACTTCGGCCGAGGCTGTTTTTAAACAATATTTGTCCGACTGGTCAGACGTGCCGGACTGGTCGGACAAATACTTTTTTCTAACCGCAAGTGCCTGGGCTGAATCTTTTTCCCAGCGCGGCAATCCTCCCTGCCGCAAAAAATCCTCATAATCAAGGAGCAATTCCTCCAGGCTGGCCCTGGCCACACCGGTCAGTTTCAATTCAGTCTTTTTAGAAGTAGCCGAGGCCATGCTTCCTTCGGCAATGTTTTGCACTCCGCTGCGGGCTGCTTGGACCATTTGGTCATGAGTGCGCGAACGCTTATTCACAAAACGATCGCAAAAAATCACGGTGCCGTCGTAAACCAGTTGCGCAGCTTGAAAACTTCGCAGCTTGCGGTAGCCTCCATGGGACGGGATCAGATTATCGCCAATGCTTGTTGCCATGCCTTTTCTTCCTCCTCTGTGCAGGATTATCCCCCTACACAGTCAGACTATTCACTCATGGTATTAATTGCATATGCGTAAATATATTTATGCCACAATAGGCCCTTGCTTGTTCCACAGAAACACCCCCGCTCGTGCGGGGAACGTATTCTGGCAGCCAGACGGTAAATGCCGTATTGCGGTTCATCCCCGCTCGTGCGGGGAACGTTAGTCCTATCCAGCGATTTCCACACTCCCGCACGGTTCATCCCCGCTCGTGCGGGGAACGTATTCCACCCTGTCACGTTAACCCGCGTCATCTCGGTTCATCCCCGCTCGTGCGGGGAACGTGCAAAGGGGGCGGCTGAATCCTTGGCCGTAGTGGGTTCATCCCCGCTCGTGTGGGGAACGTAGCGCTTCCTCCACCACCGCGCCCATATACCACGGTTCATCCCCGCTCGTGCGGGGAACGTTGATGCAATCGGTGCGGAATATACAACGCAAACGGTTCATCCCCGCTCGTGCGGGGAACGTATGAGAAAAAGTGCGCGCAAGGATTATCGGCGCGGTTCATCCCCGCTCGTGCGGGGAACGTTTAAAAATCTAACAGGAGTGACGAAGGAATCACGGTTCATCCCCGCTCGTGCGGGGAACGTCAAGGCGGTTGAGGTATGAGCGCGGATTTTAAAGGTTCATCCCCGCTCGTGCGGGGAACGTGTAATCGTTCTCCTATAGATTGGTTAGAATTGCGGTTCATCCCCGCTCGTGCGGGGAACGTACTATCCCAATCCCGAAGAATGTGGCAGTATGCGGTTCATCCCCGCTCGTGCGGGGAACGTTTATTGGGATAAAACCAAAAACAGACCAAAGGCGGTTCATCCCCGCTCGTGCGGGGAACGTGATTGTCTCCTCCACTAAAATCCTCAGTCAACCGGTTCATCCCCGCTCGTGCGGGGAACGTAGTGCCTGCGTAGTCATATCCACCTGGTCGTTCGGTTCATCCCCGCTCGTGCGGGGAACGTGTAAACTGAACCACAAACAGAATCTGCAATGTCGGTTCATCCCCGCTCGTGCGGGGAACGTATTGCCTCAAAGTGTTCATTAAGCAATCCACGCGGTTCATCCCCGCTCGTGCGGGGAACGTATTACACTAACGCCAATATGGAAAGGGGCAAACGGTTCATCCCCGCTCGTGCGGGGAACGTACTTCTAGAATCCCCTTTAATCCCAACCTTTTTCAAAAGCAAATATTTTTACCAATCAAATTAAGAAGAAATCTCAATTTGGTTTTCCTTATCTTGTCCATCATGTGATTCCTCTTCCGGTAAAAATGAAACTAATTTTATTCCATCCATCTCTACAGGAATCCTTCTATTCTTGCCCAATGTTTGAAAATCAAAACCAGATTCTGTATTGGTACTCCAAACCATCACTGCATTTCCATCTTCGATACTCTTCTCAACTTGCTCCCAAATCATCTCGCGCACTCGGCGCGAAACATCGCCGATATAAACTCCCGCTCTCACCTCCAATAGCCAAATAGCCAGCCGGCCTCTTAATCTTGCCGGAACACTTTCAACCACGATGGCCAGCATCGCCTAGTTGCTCCTTATTTGGTATGGCAGGCTCTACAGCTTCTTTTGGAGCTTCCGGCTTTTCCAATCCACCAGCAGATAATACCTCCTCAATAGTTGGAATAATCTTTTCCAGTAATTTTGATTGCCTGAATATTTCGCGGCATGCCAGCCTGACTTCCCTCTCCGGGTTTCCCGGACTTTTAGCCGCAATCCTGAATGCAGCTGGCACGACCGTCTCGAATTTATAAATATCGGCAATATCATAAACAAATGATTGCGGCTTGCCAGTATGAATAAATCCGACTGCCGCCAATATCGCCGCTTCACAAATACCATACAAGCATGCTGTTGCAGAGCTCAGGCAGCGGTTGGGCACGTCTCCACTTCCCCATTGGGTGTGGTCATAATTACGTCTTTTCCACTCGACCTTATGCTGCTTTGCCAGCAACTCATACATTTTACGGACACGAACCCCTTCAATTCCCCGCAATTGCTCCACGCTTCTTTTGGTTGGTGGTTCTTCTTTAAATCGCATGGCATACATTTTCCGGACTACTTTCAGTCTTGCATCATCATCCAGGGCAAGCTTGGCTTGATAGAGCAACCGGTCTGCACGCGCGCCTCCAGGCTGACCCGAGGCATACAGCCTGACGCCGCTATCTCCTACCCAGATAAGCAGACATCCCACCCTGGCCGCTAAAACCACCGCTGCATGCGATACCCGCGAGCCAGGCTCAAGCATAAGGCAGGCAACCCCTCCAACTGGAATATGCGTACGCACGCCGGTTTTATCCACCACAACAAATGCACTATCCAATACATCCAGGTTGCCTTTTTCCACGAAAAGGACGGATACCCGGTCCTTGATGGGAATGGGCTTGAGTGGTGGAAGGATTGGATCAGTCACTTTAATTTCCCTTTATTTGCCATTTTTATCTTTCTTTTAAGTTTTGTTTCTTGGTTAATATTCAATTCCTGTTCAATATCCTCAACACTGGGTAGTGATGATTTTAATTTTTTTGGTAATGTCCTGGTCAGCTCATATTCTGAAACACCAATCGGTTTGCCAACACCTCTTAAAGAGTATTCAGCCAATACAGATTTTCTATTCTGACAGAGAATCAATCCAATGGTCTGTTTATCTTCTTTTTGTTTTAATTGATCATCGACGATGTTACAGTAGAAATTGATTTTTCCTATATATTCCGGTTTGAAGGCTCCCTTTTTCAGTTCGATTACAATGAAACAGCGAAGTTTGAGATGATAAAAGAGCAGGTCAATATAATAATCCTCATCTCCGATTTCCACATGATACTGCCGGCCGACGAATGCGAAGCCTTGCCCCAACTCCAATAAGAACTTTTGCAAATGACGGATCAGGCTTGTCTCCAATTCCCGCTCATGAAAGGGCTCCTCCAGTGTAAGGAAGTCAAAAACATACGGATCTTTCAGCGCCTGCTCTGCCAAGTCTGATTGAACCGGGGGCAACTTCATTTTAAAATTATGCACTGCTTTTCCCTGGTGTTTGTGTGCCTGGTTTTTTATCATTATCAGCAAGACATCCCTGCTCCAGCCTTGATCGATCACTTGCCGGATATACCAAAACCGATCTGCAATATTTTTCACCTTTTCCATGAGCAGTATATTATGACCCCAGGGGATCTTTGACACAAAACCTTCCACAGCTTGTGGCTCTTTTGTACGCGACAGTAATTTTGCCACAGGCTGTGGCAAAATTACTGTCGAATCAGAATATTCCCGATAAAACGCTATCATTCTTCCAATATTCCTTTCGGAAAATCCTTTTACCTCCGGTAATTCATTGCTGATATCCCGGGACAACCTCGGAATAACCCCCGCTCCCCAGCCTTTCTGCTGTTGCCGTTCGCGAATGATACGCCCAATATCCCAATACATCCTGATCATTTCCGCATTCGCGGAAAACATCGCGCGCGTCTGGGCCTGACGAATTCGAGCCTTAATCTGATTCAACATCTCCGCATATTGATTGACCATCTGCTTTTGTTCCCCTTGTGTAGTAGTGTGACTTACTACACGGTTAGACAGAAAATAGCCGGGTTTCTTGCATAATGTTTTGTTTTTTTCAACTGTCCGATTATTTCGGACACTTCGATTCCAACCGTCGACAAGTTGTCTACAGTTTGTCGACAACTGAAGATGCAAAAGGGGGAGGACAAAATGTACCTATCCATTCAACAAGTGTAGTACAAATTGTACCCAAGTTGTCAATATTCAATTTCGTTAAAAGGCAGGTGGTATTTTGCCACCTCCCCTTTATCTTATGAAAACGATATTGGCATTACTGAAAGAAGCCCAAGCCCCATTGCCTTGCCATGTCCGATACCGGTTTGCAGTGTGTTTATAAACTTATCCGGTTCGGTAACCGTAAGAACACCGTCAAACAATACCGATAAAAGTTTAATCAAATTCCCCGACTGCTGTTCCCCTTGTATCATTTGTTCCTGAGAAACCCGCACATCTATTCTTGGCTGCGAAGCCTCGGAAAGATCAAAGGACGAAAATTGTGGCAATGAAAATCCGTGCTGCTGCCCTTTGCGGGCAATCCAGGCTTCCTGCTCCGGCAGTTTGAGCAGTCCCAGGCGTTTGCCCTTTCGTGATATGCAAGGATTAGCCCGAAGCCGGAACCGATACCGCTGTCCAACTTTGAGTGAATCAAGTTTAAGTCGTTCACCAAGATCAATTGCCGGATCGGCTTTGGCCAGCCAACCCTGCACACCTATACCCTTCCAGTCCGCCCGCTTCCGGCTTTGGACCAAAATACGCGGCATTCCGTCAGAATTCTTCTCGGGTTCAAGCCGCCATAAAAATTCCCCTTCAGAACATTTCGTATCAGGTGTACTGAAAGCACGGCATAGTGTAGAGTGAAGCTGGTAGGGATCAGCAAGATCGCGCCGGACTTCTTTACAGCGTGGGTCTAAAATAATTCTATGCAGAAACATGGATCGCCTCCTTGGGGAAAGGAATCCACTCCGAGCGTACAAACCGCGCTCCAAAGCGCCGCTCTGCAAAAGACGAAAGCGGTTGATCCATTTTAAGCACACCTGACCCGTCCTCGGACTCAAAAGAAACTAAAAGCTTCTCAGGCAATTCCTCCCATTTGCGCAGGGCTGAAATCCAAGGCCATTGAGTTATGCTTTTCCGCAACGGGGCATCATGCAATCCACACTCAATCCAGATAGACTCCGATGGCACATAGGACTTGCGCCCCAAGGCCAAGGGCCAAACGGGATTGAGTAGACTGCTTTGAATTCTTTCCAACAATGATCTATTCTTGCTTTCAAGACCTACAAGAAATGCCGCATCGGCCAAATAATCCCGAAAAGTAACTGCGGTCTCATGTCTTTTCGAATGATCCGCCGAGATAATATGTTGGGCCGTCTGATAATCTCGTTTTGGTGAACCAGGCCGGTCATGGCGAACCGCCATGGTTATTTTTGTGAGCGGTTCCAATTCCGTCCAATTTTCGCGGTCAATCCCCAACGCCGCTGCCAAGAGTCCAATAACACCTGACTTGCTCGGTTCTTTCCCTGTATCGCGTTGATCAAAGCGGCTGGTGGTTCCCCAGGATTGCATGGGGCCAACTAAACGAATTAGTAATGTTGGCATAGGTCACCCCTGTACAGCCGCGAGACTTTTATCTAAAAGCTCTTGCAAAGAAGTAACTGAATTTCCAAACCCTTCAAGTTTGGCCTCGGTCAAATTAAGTACAAACGTTTTTTCATCACCGCCAAATGCTTTCTGGAGAGCATTGGCCTTTTTAATAAGTTCTTCCACAGACTTTTTCGTCAACGATTCGTCTTTTCGTGAGCGAATAGCTGTCTCAAACGCATTGGCAAGGTTGCGCGGCGTCGTATTGTGCCGCACAGATATAGCCACAAACTCCGGCGCATTATGCGCGGCAAATGTATTTTGTTTGCCCGTTGGTTCAGACACTACAAAGCCTTCCAGAAAAGCACGCAATCCTTTATTTGCAAGCTCCGTATCTTTTTGAAGATTGTCCGTGAGCTTCTCTACATCCACTACAGCATACCGATAGAAACAAGCTGAGTTAAACTCAATCGTTCCGATCATATCCGCCCCTGCATTGTCTTCAGGTTTAAGATCATCCACCGCCGTATAAAAATCAAACTCCCGATCCACGGCATGGGTCGAGATAGCATGCGCAACCTGACAAGCTGCATACTGGTTTTTCTCCGGCATATCTGCCAACATGCGGCCAAAAAGCGCCAGATCTACGGCCTTGCCACCATTAAAAATAGAAGCAATCTTCTCCTGCACTTCTTTTGGCGCACCGCTGGCCGCTTCCTTCTTCTTGTTCCCTTTTCCTTTCCCCTTCTCGCTGGTATCTTCTGGTGCAGCTACGATCTGATCCCAGTATTCATAAATGGATTTGGCTAAATCTGCTATCTCTTTCTGACCCAGAAAAAGCAAGTATTGGGTCTTATCTTCGTCCGCCGCTTTTAACTTCACGTAAGATAACGCAATTTCTGCTTTGGCAAGCGCTTCGGCCTTATCACGCTTTTTTCCTTCGAGCAGTTCTGCTATGGCTTGATAAACACGTTTGGTGCGGACCTCGAGTTCTTCCGGCTTGAAAAACCCGGCTTTTTTCTTTTCATCAAAATATTGCCTGACAGCCCGTTTCAAGCATTGGCTGGATATACGCGCGCGGCGAGTGCCGCCGAACAAAGCATCTTTTGGCGCCCCAGTATCATCTCGGTTTAAATTTGATGGAGCATAGTTCTGTATAGCGTGAATTTCGATTAGATTTTTCATTTTATTTTCTCCTTTGTGTTGGTGGTTTCCGGTTCACTTTCAACGTGCTTGTAAAAATCACGCGCCCAGGCATTCTGTGTCCTTTTCCGATCGTCATTCCAATTTAAAAGGCCTTTTAGTAACGCTTCAAAATCAATCGCATACTCTTTTAGGAGCGCGACCATCTGGCGCAAGCGATGCGGCAACTGGTCATGATCGGCATCAAGCAGGGTAATAAAACGACGTTCCGTACTTGTAGACCCGCTGGCTATTTGATGGATTGCGCTTGCTCTCCCAAGGGACATTGATTCTCCTGCTCGGCTTTCCTGTTTATGCATTGCCCAAAGTCCGGCCACAAGATAATGAACCTCTCTTCGTAAAGAATTCGCCTCCCCTTTGACAAACGGTTCGACATACGGGTAAGCCTCGACATACGCCCCAGGTTCAAAGGCCAAACTGCGCCGCAAGACAGCCCTAACCTTTGAATTCTTCTCATTTATTTTTTCCAGCCATTCAATAAATCCACTCATGCCCCCTCCTTTTGTGGTTCAAGTTTTAATATCTCATCGTTCAATTCCTTTAGTTTTCTTCGCACCGGCTTTTCGGCTTTCACGACTGCACGGATAGCCCAGGCATCCCCCATGGAAACCGAAGCTCGATGCTGTTCCCAAGCACTCCGCAAGCTATCCCGGATATATTTCAGCCACTGGCAACGGATATCATCAGGATTTCGGTCAAGGGTGTACGCACTTAGAACTTCATGAAAACGAGTTTCAAGGGTGGACCAGTACCAAGCTATTATAGGTATTTGTTTCACAAACGCCTTAACATCCTTATTGTCCGGTTCTTTCTCTCCTCGACGTAAAAGATGTCGGGCAAAAGTACAGCAAGACGACCAAAGTGATGTTTGCGTTTCTTGGGCTTCTTCGAGCAGTTGATGTATTTCCGTCCGAATAACGCGATCGCTCGCCAGCGCTTCCGGCAATGTGAACCGCTCCATGCGCCAGAAATCAACATTCGCACTCGGGGGAGAATATCTTAAACCGAGCACTAAAAGAGATTTCGGTAGTCTCTCGGTTTTACTCCCTGCCAATTGGAGCGCATTCTGAATGGTTAAAGGAGCGAGAGTTTCGCTATCTGGGAGTAGAGAATCAAAATCCCGCCAGGTTCCTTTATCTTCTCTGAATTGAATAGGCATCCGCCCATATTTATCATCATTTTTATAAGGCTGCATGGGATCAGGATTTTCAGATGGATTATCAAAGCCTATCCCAGCAACAAACCGCATGCTTTCCACGTTACCCGAAGCGTGTTCTTCAAAAAGAACCATTCTGGGCAACCAAGTGTATAGGTCTGCATAGCCTGATGCTGTCTGCTTTGGCTTTTTAAGTGGTAACGACTTCGGTTTTCGTTCCCACAAAGCCGAATCCATTTCCATTACTTTTCGATTTGGGTAGTGCACCAGATTGTAACAGAGCGTTTCATGAAGATTTTCCCCAAGTGGAATACACATCATGGCATTGGGCGAAGGCGATGGGTAATACCCTCTGCCACCGGAGATTGAAAAAGTCATTGTAGAGAGCAGCCACCGTGCGCATTCTTTTGGCTCTCTTATTCCCGGATCTTTTGCATCGGTGTGATCAAAAAGCACTTTGTTGGATGAAGCATTATACTCGGAGGTTAGTTTGGTCCACGGTTCGATTTCACTTTCCGAGACATTAGGATTTTGCCCAAATGGATATTTTTTATCAAAAAGATAGAAACGTTCCCACCATTTTTCCAAATACGCTTTAATTTTTTTTACCGACAACCCTGCCTTGAACAGATCTTTGGCCTCTTTTATATCTGTCGGCCCTTCTAGTGCGCGATACAGTACCGCGAGCAGAAAACGATACAGGGCTGCTACCACAAGTGGTGACTGATCCTCGATGCCCGCAATTTCCTTGGAGCGCAGCAGCGTGTCTTTGATACCCAGTTCATCGCGGGTTCCATCCCGCATTCGTACTGGTATCCACTTTTCATCTATCAAGTTGAATCGGCTCATCACCCCTCCTTGGTCTCATAAACGATTCCCAGATCATCATCCAGTTTAACTTTTAAATCTTCAATCCAACGTCCTTCCGAGTCCAGCACCAGCGGAAAACAATTACGCAAAAGGGGCGATTTTTTCCAGTCCTCCGGCACTCCTTGGGTTAGAAGTCTGCTGACCACCCCTGGTCGCGAAAGACTTACTGCCTTTAAAAACCATTGCTTAGCCTGGCCACTATCCGTGATCGCTCCCGAAGCGTAGCCGTCTTCCGGCAATAGTGGGATAGCAATACATGAATTTACGCCCTGCCGGGTTTGAGCCATGAGTACTCGATTCACACCCGGTTCATCTTCGTCATAAAGAACGAATCGTGCGGGATCGTTCCAGGATGCGTCGTCGGGCAGACCAATTATTGCCTGGTTAGCCTGGCCGCGCATAGTGATAGTCTCGCCATCTCCATTTTCCATTGCTTTCCCCATTCGCTCCTGCAAGAACTCCGGTATATCCACTGCTTCTTCGTATACAGCTTGTACCAGAACATCTATCTCACCGGGTAAGATCAAATTCTTCTTTCCTTTCAGCAAGCACCATGTACGCAATAATAAATGCTCGTGATACACGCTGCCCCACCACAATGGTTTTTTAAATGAAGGCGGCTCATCTCCCCTAAGCCCGGCCACTATCATGATTGGTTCTTTTAAAGGCCGATTATCCCGCGCGTGCCGCCACAAACGGCCTGCCCTTTGAAGGATAAGGTCAATGGGTGCTAAATCTGTTACGATCAAATCAAAGTCCAGATCAAGGCTTTGCTCCACCACCTGGGTGGCAATAAGAATCTTCCTCCCTACTCGATCTCCGCTCTCTCCGAATACTTTTAAAGCATAATCTTCGCGCTTTTGCCTGCGATCAGCCGGAAAGCGTGCATGAAAAAGATACACTTCGGTCCCATCCAAAAGCTTTTTACCAATACGCTGACCTTCGTACACCACTGGTTCACCCACTGGGTACGACCGATACAAATCCTGCGCTCGTTGCACGGTATTTACCAGCGCCAGCCCCATTCCGCCTTTGACAAGATGCTCCTCCAACGCCACATACATGTTTTCTAGTTCCGGCTTAATTCCAATCAAGCTCACGGTTCGGTGGCGCGTTGGGTCTGCCCTGAAATGCACCTGCCTTACTGAACCTGGTTGAAAAACGGTCAGGCGGGGGTATTTTTTATCTTTCTTCGGTAGCGAAGCATTCACCGCATCCGCCAACTTGCGTCTGATTGAAGGCGGCAGGGTTGCCGAAAGCAGCACGACGGATGACCCCAACGCCAGGAGCCAGCGCAGCAGATGAATCAATAGTGTCCCTGTATAGGCATCGTATGCATGTATTTCATCAAAAACCACAACCCGGTTGGCCAAGCCCCACAAGCGCACAAAATTATGCCTCACAGGCAAAATGGGTAGCAGCGCTTGATCTACGGTTCCTACGCCATACTCCGAGAGCAAGGCCCGTTTTTTATGCGTAAACCATTCCCCTGCGCGAACTTCTCCACCGCTTTCTGGATCGAAAATGCCATTCAGCCTAAGATTTTTAAATATATCGTTAAGCATAGTTGCTCCATGCAGCAGTTGCATATCAAGCTGCCTGCCTGCGCCTTGATCGGTTATAAATTTTAAAGCCCGTTTGAACATGGCGTTTCCAGTTGCCTTGGTCGGCAATGCGACATATAACCCCCTGTGCCCGAATCGCCGTTGCAATTCCAGGTGCGCATAAAAAGCTGCTTCGGTTTTGCCTTCTCCCATGGGAGCTTCGACCAGTAAAATGGCCGGAGCTTTTAACAAAGTCAATGCGTCCACAACCGACTGTTGCAAGGGACGAGGAGTAAATCGAAATACTTGTCCGAACGTCTTTAACTCTGTGGATAACGGTGTTCTGGCTGTCCAACCAATGGCATCTAACGCTCCATCGGCAACTATTCGCCGTTTTGAATAAAAATACGCTAGGTCATTGCAATCTTCGGTGCTTCCGAACGAAAACCATTCATCATTGGAACCAATCCAATCAGCAAAACTCACAAGTCCAGACAACAACATAAAATCCGAGCCGGAAAGTTCTTCTTTGACAGGAACCCGAGAAGGTTTGAAAACATCTAGCAGCACTTCGACAAGTCGCTGTCGTGCTTTTGCCCAATCGTATCGGCCCAGGGCACGCCTATCGCCTATTAAATAATCAAGCTCCGTCGGTGCAGCCCGGTTTCCATGATGACATCCGACTGCATCCGCCACCAACTCTGCCAATTCTTCCGGCCAACCATTACTTTGAAGGAGTTCAGTCAAGGCAATTTGACTTACAAAAGCATGGTTTATTTGGGTATTCGGATTTCGTCCGGAATCAAGCCCTGTCATGTTTTGCCATTTGCACTGAAACCCTGGACATGCTTTTCCCAAATCATGACAAGCGGCAATAAGTAAGAGCCATGGCTGGGCATCTTCCCACTCCATTCCCAAACACGCCGCCATCCTGACACGGGTAGATTCAGGTTCACGCGCTAGAATACACTCTGCTGCTGCAGCAACATCCATCATATGGAGGATAAGCGGATGCCACCGAGATTGATCGTTTTTATCTGTTTTCGCCCATAGGTTGACCAGTGATTTATCTATCATGCTTTTTCCCGCGCCCCAAACTCTCCCGCAAACTCCCCGGCCATCTCGGCCACTGCATAGAGATGCTCCTCCAGCTTATGCCAATGCTCCTCGCTTTTACCTTCCCGTGAATGGGCGTAATATCGGCTCATATTCATTTCAGCCGCTTGACTGTTTTATTGTCCAGCAGTGATTTCATTTGGCTTATCGCGGTTTGGTTCAGTTTTGCCAGCCGTTCGGATTGTGACATGCCCTGATGAATAAGCAGGGCATTGATGCTTTCGAGATTAGAAAGCACAACCAGCTGTTCAAGCGCTGCTTGGTCACGGATGTTTCCACCCTGGCCCGGATTGGCTTGCCGCCATTCCTTGGCGGTTTTGCCGAACAAGGCGACATTTAGAACATCCGCCTCATTGGCATAGATTTGCGCAGCGTGGCGCTTGGAAACGACCGGCGGCAGCAGCGCTTCCTGGACGGCATCCGTGTGAATGCGGTAATTGACTTTTGCCAACGTGCGTTGCAGGTTCCAGTCAAGCGACTGGCGCCTGTTTTCTTCCTCTTTCAACCGCTGAAATTCCCTGATTAAATATATCTTGAACTCGGCGCTGACCCACATGCCAAACTCAAATGCTATATCTTTATGAGCGTATGTGCCGCCGTATCTTCCAGCCGTCGCTTTCAAACCGATGGCGTTGGTTTTTTCAACCCATTCCTTAACGCTTAATTTGTAATTATTCAAACCGGCTTGACGGGTAATTATGGCGAATTCGCCATAATTAAAAGACGGATTGAAAACCTTTTCCCAAATGCCTAAAAATTCAACCGTATTTCTGTTTCTCAACCAATCTGAAATAAAAAAATCACCATCTTTCGCTTTTATCATATCCGTCAATGAAATGTAGTCCTGTCCATTGACCGAAATTACAGATATGTCAGCGCCTTTGACTCTTATTGTCCTTGATTTTTTCATTTTTTCCTCCGGTTTTGAAATGATTGGGAACAGACAAATCCCATCCATTTAGACCGGTTTTTGGCAAAATCCTTTCACACTTTCTACCACACCCCTGTCTCAATTCCTGAGCCTGGGAAAATTTATTTGCATTTTTTTATGGCCGCGCCCAGGATTCCTTTGATCTCCTTTTTCAGGCTCCCGGGCGCCAGCACTTCCACATGCGGCGCGTGTTTTAATATGTCCATGACCAGTTCCCGGTGGTCCGAGTACGGCACTTCCAATATGTAGCAGCCGCTTTCAAACCGTCCTTTCTGCCGCGGATGCCACTTTTCCTCGGCCACCCAGCGGGCTCTTTCGGCGGAGAATTTCAGGACGGCAATATTTTTTGGCTTTCCGGCAAAGATGCCGTAGCCGGCCGCAAAATAAGCGTCCAGCCTGGATGCGGGGATTTTTTTCGCCGGTTGTTTGACGGGATCCGCCTGTTTGATGCGCTCCAGGGCAAAGCTGCGGAGCGCGCGTTTGCGGTGATCCCAGGCATCCAGATACCAGTTGCTGCGGTAGTGCACCAGCCTCTGGGGCGACACTGCGCGCACGGTGGTCGCATTGCGCGACCGGCTGTGGTAGGTGATGCGCAGGCGCCTGTATTTCAGAAGTGCATTTGCAACTGTCCTGAATGTGTCCGCCTCCGCAGGCCTGCTTGCCATTCCCAAAAAGCGGATGCATTTGCCGGCCCGGCCGGTCCCGGCCCGCTTGGAACACAGGATCTGCTCTATGCGCTTTTTAAAGGGGGCGAGATGCGCCTCCAGAAGTCCTGGCTGTATATCGGACAAAAGCTGCTGCAGGGCCAGCAGCGCCCTCAGTTCGGAGGCATTGAACCATAAGCCCGGAAGCTCATAGGCTGCTTTGCGGTCTTTGGCATACTGATAGCCGCCGGCCTTACGGTTGTATTCTACCGGCGCATGCAGGTAATCTTTCAAATCGTCGAGGCAGCGGTTTACTGTGGCGCGCGAGCATTCCAACTGGGTTTGCAGTTTGATCCGGGAAACAGGATAGTGCGACTGGCTGAGAATCTGATGCAGTTTGAATATCCGGTCAAAAAGATCCATATCTCCTCTTTCCGGCTGGCGCCAAAAATCAGAGAACCGACATTACAAACAAAAACAGACAATCCCGTGTCTTTTAACTTGCGGTTTTTCAAGTATCTGCCAAAAAACAGACTTTCGGGTCGGCAAGCCTTAAGTACAAGAAGGGATAATAAGCGGGAATGGTGAAAAGGCTTTTTATGCGGCTGCTAAACATGACATAGGCCCTGTATATCTTATGTGCAGCATGCTGGAATACTATACTTGAGGGATTTGGGAAATGCAAATGATTTTACCCAGCCGGGCGCCGGCTGAAACGGCTGGCTGCGTTATGCGGCGGCCCTATATCGCGGATATGGCCCGCGTGCGGCCTCCCGCCTCAGGCGTCATAGGTCCTGATCCGCCGCATGAGGCGGCGGTCGCGCCAGCGTTTCCATTGCAGCACCCACGGCCCCTGCCAGACAAACGGCCCGTCCACCAGCAGGGCGTTGGTTTTTCCCAGGGAGATGAACCGGCGGTTTTTCCGCGGCCTGAAGGCGCGGCGCTGCTTTTTATCCGCCAGTGCGGCCAGCAGGTTGTGCAGCAAAACGGGCGCCTGCTGCCAGGTGCTCTGGGTCGTCCGCGCAGCCGGCCCTCCTTTTACCCGCGCGCAGTTGCCGCCGGCAAATATCTCCGGATAACTGCCGGATTGAAGGGTTGGCTCCACGCGCAGGGCGCCTAATTCATCCGTTCCCAATCCGGCCTGCAAAAAAAGATCCGCCACCCGCTCCCCCAAAGCCACCACCGCCAGGTCAAAGGCCAGTGTCTCGCCGTATTCCAGGACCACGCGATGGGATTGAATATGCTGTATCTTAACGCCGGTTCTCAGCTTCACGTCATTGACCCGAAGCATCTTTTCCGCAGCCGCTGCCGCGGCTTTGGGAAATCCGGGCAATATACCCGGTTTGGCTTCAATCAGGGTGCAGGTCCAGCCTTGGGGCAGATGCCGCTCGGCGAGCAATTCCGAAATATTCAAGGCATATTCCACCCCCGTTGCCCCCCCGCCCAAAACCGCCACTTCCAAAACTTTTTCCGGAAACAATTCCAGGCAGGTTTCAATTTCATTCCTGATCTGGAGCACGTTTTTCACGGGTTTGACCGGGTAAACCCCCTCGGCCGGAACGTCCTCCTTGGGCGTGGAGGCCAGGGAGCCGCAGGCAAAAGCAACCACATCGTATTCCAGCAGCCTGCCCGCCTTGGTCATGACCTTGCGCTGCTGGGGCAAAAGGGAGACAACCTCATCCTGGATGAATGCGGCCCCGTGCTGTTTGGCCAGCAACCGCAGATCCAGATGAAAATCCTTTAAACCGTAAAATCCGCCGGCCACCTCTGTAGCCATATTGGAAAAAAGCCAGAAGGGATTGACATCCACCAGCGTGATGGCGGCTTGGAGACAGTGAAACCGCTGGGCGTGGGTCAGCACGTACAGATTGGCCAGGCCGGCTCCCACCAACAGCACTTTTTTTTCCCGCCCTTTTGGGTCCGCCTGATTCATGCTTCCTCCGCGGGCACAATGCGCCCGCCTCCCAACAGCCGGTCCCGGTCATACAGCGCGGCCACTTGGCCCGGCGCCGCTGCCCGTACCGGCTCTTGAAACAGCAGCCGGGCAGTTTCCCTGCCTGTAAACCGCAGCTGCGCCCGCACCGGCTTTTGCCGGTAACGAATCATGGCCATCACCTCCCTGTCGCCCGGCGTCAGGTCGGACGGCCAATTGAGATCCCGGATGCGCACTTCTTTTGTCCATAAAGCGGCGTCAGGGCCCACGACTACCTGGTTGCGGTCCGGCAGCAGGCGGATGACATAGAGCGGATGGGCTGCCGCCACGCCGAGTCCTTTGCGCTGGCCCACAGTGTAGCGCGGCAACCCCAGGTGTTCTCCGACTTTTATTCCCTGCCCGTCGACGATGTCTCCCGCGGCAAATGCCTCCGGAATCCTCTCCTTAAGATAATCGGCGTAATTCCGGTCCCGTAAAAAGCAAATTTCGTTGCTGGTTTCGGAATGTGCCGGCATGATTCCGGCCTGCCGCGCCTCGGCTGCGACCGCGTGTTTTTTTTCCTCCCCCAGGGGAAAAAGCACATGCCGGAACTGTTCCTGCGGCACCAGGGCTAAAAAATAAGTCTGATCCCGGTCCTGATCCAGCGCGCGCTTCACTTCCACTTTTTCTCCGCTGACCAGCAAACGCGCATAATGGCCGGTGGCCAAATATTCGGCTCCCAGGTCCTGCGCCTGTTTCCAGAGCACCCCGAATTTGATCATGCGGTTGCACCAGGCGCAGGGATTGGGCGTCAATCCGGCCGCATAGTCGCGCACGAAAGCGTCCAGCACGTATTGCGCAAAGTCCTGGCGGAAATCGACCAGATGATGCTGCAGGCCCAGCCTCTGTGCCACCTGCCGGCCGTCCCAACAGGCGCACGGTGCCGCGCATTTCCCGCAGCCATGCTCCGGAATTCCGGCTGGTGTTTTTTCGCCCCCGCCGGCGCCTGCCGGCGCAACCGCATCCTCAGGACACAGGCGCATGGTAATGCCAATGACGTCATGGCCGGCAGATTGCAGGCGTCTGGCCACGGTTGAGGAATCCACGCCTCCGGATAGGGCAACCGCAATTTTCATCCACTGCTTCCTTTGTTTTCCTGTTTTACCCCCCGGCAGGGCCGGCGCACCCGCCGCCTTATCCGCGGCTGCGCCTGCATGGACTTTCCCCCGGCCTTGGGCATTTTCAGGAGTTTGGCTGAAACCGGAGAATTATAGCGGGTTTTGTCAGCAATGCAACTGAAATCACCCTGGGTGTTCGTCCGTGAAAGGCGTGCACGCGGAAATTTCGCGGCCTGGCATTCACATCCCCGGCGTGGAACACGCTGGCTCACCTGTTGTCTCTTGGAGGGGAATTCAAGGCATATCCGTCGTTGTCTGGCGCAAATTTTCCAGATGCTTTTCCAGTTCCACTTTTTCCCAGAAAAAAGCCGGGTGCAGTCTTTTCGCTTGTTGGTAATTGTACCCGGCCTCGTCCACCCGGCCCAGTTTTTGCAGGGCTTTTCCTGCCAGCAGATAATTTTGATAATCCAGCGGATTCAAAGGGCGGACCTCCTGGAGCCAGGCCAGGCTCTCCTGGTATTTTTTACCCTGATAGAGGAGTGCGGCTTCCCGCAGGCCGTGCCGATACACCAGGTATTCGTTGTATTTCCCGGAAGCAAGTATTGGATCCGCCGGTATACTGTCGGCCGGCGGCAAAGCACCAAAGTCCTGCAGGTCAAAAGGCACATATTTCCCCAGCTGATGCGGCGCCGCCGCCACCCATGCCCGCTTGTGCTTCAAATCAAAAACCACGGAATGCACGGCGGTCAAGGCATTAATGGCCGACCGGTGCCCCCAACCCAGCGGCTCTCCGAATTCCCCCTGGCGGTCGCGCAGCATTTCCACCACTTCGGAAACCGTCCATTCCTCTTTTTTCCGCAACAATGTTTTGACGCGGCGCAACCGGGCCAGGGATATCTCTCTGCCCTGTTGCCACGCCGGGGAATCCTCCGGATGCATGTCCGGAGCCAGAAAATAGTCGGTGGCGGCAATATATCCATTTTGCATTTTTCTGACCACTGTTTTTTCCGGCGATTTTTCCACGACCACGAAGCTGTTTTCCCCGCCCGATCCCAGCACAAACGATTCGCGCACCATGATGGGCATTTCCTGCAGCAGCGCAACCGCCTGCCGCAAATCGGCGGCCTCGGTTAATATCCTCCTGGCGGCCAGTGAAACCGGCAGCCCTTTGTTTTTATCCTTGGCCGAGGAAACCGCCAGCACCGCCACGCCCAATCCGGCTTCATTCATCCCGCTGACCACGCCGAACTGTCCCGGCCAGGTGATGGATAAAAAAGCGTAGCCGTTGTCCGGGCGAAGGCAGCAAACCACTTTGTTTTGATCCCAGGCGTCCCCTGCCAGGCAATCAAAATTGTGCGCTAAAAACACGCCCTGTTCTTTTGTCCGCTCCGCGGCCAGGCCGATGGCCGTGCCGCGAAAGCGTATTTCATCCCCGCCGGCATGGGTCATATCATACAATTCCTGCAATTGCACCAGCCGGTGATAATACGACCCATACAGCGGAAATGCGTTTGCAGTCGTGCGGGTAAATCCCAGGATTTCCTGCCGTATCTCCGGGGACAGGAAAACGGCCAGGCGGGACTGTTGCCAAGCCAGCAGGCGGAAAGCAAACCAGCGCAGCCAGCGGTTGGGCATGGTTCTCTCATACAGCTGCTGGATGGCCTTTTCTGTTGCCTTGAATTCTGCGGCCAGGAAAATCCCCAGGGCCGCGCCGCGGACTTCGGGATGTCCGCTGACATAGCATGCCTTCAGGCCTTCACGCCGGAAAGTATAGCATCCTTGCCATGCCCGCTGGCCTTCAGGCGTTTCGGTCAATCCGGATTCCAAAGATGCTTCGGACAGGTGCCTGGGTGGCGGCGCCGGGCTGAAGATATAATCCGTTCCCCAATACAAACCAGCCACGGCCAGTACGACCAGAATGACGGTCAGATAAAAAAATGCTTTCATATCACCTGCGCCTTTTATAGTGCTTGCTGGAACCCCGCGGGCCTACAGGCTGGGTCGGGTCATTGCTGCCGGTTTGTTGCTGTGCTCGCGGGGACAAGACAGCACAGTATTTATAATTCCCGCGCCGGCAAGGCAAGGCCTCTCTGCGCGGGAAATGAAAATGTCTCTCCTTGCGCCTCTACACACACCTGGCCCCCGGTCAGACTGATGCGCACCCGGCCGCCCGGATGGCGGTGCTTGCACAGGTTGAGCAGGCAGACGGCTTTCTCCCAGCCGTCGCCCCGCCTGAAATTGACCACCTCATCCGGTGTGGCCAGGCGGTTGTCATCATAAATGGATTCCGCGGGATACCCCTGCAATTTTGCACAGGCCTCCGCCAGGGACACTTCTGAAAAAGCCTGCAGCGAGACGGGATTCCGCTCCATACAGGCTTCGAGAAAATAATCCCAACCGCGCGCATCTATTTGGCGGTTGGCATAAAACGCCAGGTCCACGGTCCGGTGCTGCGCGCGCAATGCGGACAGGACCTCTGTTACCTGCCGCCGGTCCATGCCCGGCCGCAAGGCAAGCGGCAAAACAGGCAGATGGGTTTTTTCCGTGCTGGGCAATACCGGCCGCGTGCAGGTAAATCCCTTGAGATCCCTGCACATGCCGTCCAGGTCTGGCTGGCGGGGAAAAAGTTCCCGCAGCTGCAGGCAAAAATCGCCGGAGCGGCAGGCCAGGGGCCGGCCGTTGAGTTTTTCCTCGATCAGATGAATCTGCTGCCGCCGGGGATCCGGCTGCAGGGTATACTCTTCGCTGTCGATTTCTG
This sequence comes from candidate division FCPU426 bacterium, assembly GCA_016929575.1. Taxonomy (GTDB): domain Bacteria; phylum Oederibacteriota; class JAAXVQ01; order JAAXVQ01; family JAUVAV01; genus JAFGIQ01. The sequence goes on along the minus strand of JAFGIQ010000099.1, from coordinate 11,800 downwards.
CCAGCAGTTTTTTGCGGCTGGCGTCGCCAATGCGGCATTTGCTGCCGTGCTCGTATCGGTACAGGACTTCCGCGTTCAGATAATAGGTATGCCCCTGCTGTTCGTGCTGGAATTGAAAGTGTTTTCGATATCCTTCATGGACGCGCAGAAAATTGGTGAACAGTTCAAAATCCACATCCTGCGTAAGATAATTTTGCAGGGAACAAAGACAGCGGGTGTAGGCCTCCGGGTCAATGGTGGCCTCCTGATAATCAACATGCACATAGCCCGTGCAATGGCTGACAATGGTCACGCGCTCTTTTTCCAGTGCCCGCCGCGCCTTGGTGGACAGCTCCGAACCGTTGCACCACATGCCCTTGGTGAGGATGCGGCGGTTGTTGGTCAGCACGCCGTCTTCGCGGTCAATGAAATTCTGCGAATGCAGCGGCGTGGCCAGGATGAAAATATCCTCCAGCGGCACGCCCAGCACAATGAAAGCCGCGGCGGCGTAGAGCGCGGACAAGGAGACGCATTCACCGGCTCCGCGTGCATATCCCTCCTTGTGGACAAAGGCGTCCATCGCCTCAACCGTCTCTGTCTTCCAGTAGGGAATGACATCCGACGTGTATTTATCCAGGCCAAAATGGCGGCGGATGTCCACATCGAAATAGTATTGGTCCCCCTCATAACCAAACAAGGCATTGGAGCGCGAAAAAATATCCGGCGCCACAAATCCTGCAAAGCGGTCCATTTCACGCTGCTTGGTGGTGAGCCCCCAGGTCTCCAAATCCAGGTTGAAACTGTAATGATCCATGATGTATTGCTTCAACCGCTGCATTTGGCGGTTGAAAGTCATGTGTTCCACACCGGCAAACCAAGGATCCTCGCGCCAGGCCCAGATGCGGGGGGATAAAATATTGGCCAGCACCAGGGCATAGAGCAGCTCCGGAAAAATGAAGACTTCCATGTCAGACAAGGTGAAGGCCGAGGAATACATCTCCTGGATCTGCTTGCTGGTTTTAACTGCTGCTGGCATACCCACTGCGGTTTCTTCCTCCAGCCTGCCGTATACTATTTCTTGCTGCCTCTGCAGCTTCGGGGCGCTCGGTTTTCCTGCCGGGATGCGGATAAAGCCGCGGGGTTAGCGGCGCGGACCACGTCCCCGGCGGGGGGCAGGGCGCGGCTTGCGCGGCGGTTTTTTTGGCTCGCTCTGCCAATGTCCTGGCACCCAATTCCCGTACCGGTTGTAGCGGCCGGGAATCCACTCTGCTCCGGCTTTGGTTTTTAGCCGCCAGTGCCCTTCCACCCATTCGCCCCTCGGCCCCCAATGACCGTCTTCCCACACCTGGCCTGCAGGCGCCTTTTTCCAATATCCCTTAACCCACAATCCTCTCGGATTATAATAGCCCGCTATCCAGATATAACCGTTTTTAGCAGCAGGCCGCCAGTAGCCTTCCACCCAGCGGCCTTTCGGGGTCCAATATCCTGGCTCCCACGCCTGGCCTGCGGGCCCTGATCTGGTGGGTTTCCAATGGCCGGGCATCCAATGCCCTGTTCCTGTCCAATGGCCGGGAATCCAGGTAAAACCTCGGCGCTGGGCCGGCCGCCATTGGCCTGTATACCAGCGTCCGCCCAGCCAGTAGCCGGGCACCCAAACCAGGTTTTTTTTATGTTTTTTTCCCGGCTGCCAAAAACCAGGAATATAACCGATGTTTACATCCCAACGCCCGTCCACCCATACAAATCCGGCGTTTATCCTTGGCCGCCAGTATCCCGGCGCCACTACTGTTCCATTATCAACATAGGCCTCCACCCAAACCTGATCCTGGCCCGGGGCAGGCGGTCTCCCGCCTTCATCCTGGGCACCCGCCATCAACGGCAGGACGGCAATCATCATGACTGTTCCTAAAACCATGGCAGTATGCAACCTGTTTTTCATCAAGTCACCTCCGTGTTTTTATGGCTGGCGGATTACGGCCAGAAAAACCGTAATACCTTGCTGCCTGCCGACCTATATTCCATACAGCAATGCTGCTTAGCTGAATTCTTCCCAGCGAATATTCTGACAGATAGGTTCCCTCTGCGCAAGGTCATTCTCTGTGTGCTGCCAGTGCAGGCCGGCGGTGCTCTGTACAGGCGGCAGCCATGTTTTTGCGCATCAGCCGGCGTATTTTTTCAGGCGCCGCATGTTCTTCCGGTCCGGCCCCAGCTGGTCAAATCCCGGGGTCTCCATGATAAAAGGCAAGGCCCTGAATGGATGGAAGTGCAGCAGATTGCGCAGGCCCCTGGCGGTGACGTAGCCTTCGCCGAGGTTTTCATGATGGTCGCGGCGGGAACCGCAGGGATGTTTGGAATCATTGACATGAATGCAGCCCACGCGTGCAAAACCAATGTGCTTTTTTACATCCTTGACAAAGCGCGCAAAACCGTCGGCTGTTTGCAGATCGTAGCCGGCAGCGCACAGATGCGCCGAGTCCAGGCACACGCCTATTTTTTCCCCCGCTTGCCTCGCCAGACGGCCGACAGCTTCCAAAGTGCCGATGCTGTTTTTGGTGCCGGCCATGCCTTCCAGCAGCAAACGGCACCCGGCAGGGACAGCAGGCAGCAGCTGCTGCAGGGCGGTCAAGAGCCGCTGTTCCCCTTGCCTGTCACCCAGATCCGAACCCGGATGCAGGACAACTCCGCTGGCTCCCAGACGCCCGGCCGAGACCAAATCCCGGCGCAGGCAGACCAGGGATTTCCGCCGCACTTCGGCCTTGGGAGACGCGGGATTCACCAGGTAGATGGCATGAATGATCACCGTTTTCACGCCAAAAACCGGGGCCGCCTCACGAAAAGCCCTTGCTGCGGCCTTTGCCACCGGGGCACCGCTCCAGCCGCGGGGATTGCCGGTAAAAACCTGCATGCAGTTGCATTGCAAGGCGCGGGCGCGTTCCAAGCTTTTTTGAAGTCCGCCGGCAGTGGAAACATGTGCGCCCAGCAATCGCTTCGCTTTGACCTCTGCCCCCTGCCGTGATCCATATCTTGGTCCGGGCATCCTGCCCCTCCGCACCGTCCCGCTTAATTTTCTGCGGTCAAGACTCCGGCAGCCGGAAATATCTTCTCCGCAGGTGTTTGCACCCAGGCCTTCACATCCAGCCTTGCAGTTTGCAGAATAACACCGCTATGCTCTCCATCTTGTCCCGCCAGGCAGCCAGGCGTTTGTGGTTGATCTGCCCGTCGGCAGAAACCAGCATGTGCCTGGCAATATCCATCCGGATCCAGGGCTTTTTGCGCGTGGCGTACTTCTTAATGGTGTAGCCGCCCGTGACCGGAGTGTTAAGCAGCACCTGTCCTCTTTCGTCCGCAAACCGGGCTGCCATCAAGTCGCGCAGGTCGCGGATCATATCCGGCGGACACGTGGTGCCTCCGGCGCCTGAACGGGATTCGCCCATGAAATCCCCGTTGTTCCCGAGGCAGATAATCGGTTGCAAAGGCCTCCCCTCTTCCCGGGGCCAGGGCCGGGAAACAAAGCAGTGGCAATCCAGGCCAACGCGCATTTTTGGGCTGGCAACCGCCTTTTTAATCCGCGCGTGATACGGCGCATAATACTGTGCGAGCAGTGTTCGGCCCAGGGCGTGCAATGCGCGCTTTTGGCCAGGCATGGTGTCCGGCACCGCCTCCCTCCGGGGGGCGTCCACTTTCAGCCAGGCAGGCGGCATGTCGGCTTTAATGAAAAACTCCAGGCGCCCGGATATATCAAAAATCCTTGCCAGGGCCTGCTGTTCTGGAAAAGTGGTTCCGGGAACTGCATCCATCCATCCGGGCGGAATGTTTTCGCCCGCCTCGGGCAGAGTCAGGCAGAGTGGGATTTTTTTCAACAACATGATGGCATCATCCTGCTGCGGAATGTACCGGTATCATTGCGGCCCAAATTGCGCGTATATGTGCCGGCATGTTATTCTATCACTGTCAACATGGCACTGCCACTGCGACGTTGGCCTGCCCTTTGCGGATGAACATTTGAAACTTTTTTCGTTGTCAAGAAATGACCGGCAAATCGGCTTTACGTGCCGCGGTGGTTGCCTTGCCCAATGGCCAGCAAAACCGCCAATGCCGAAGCGGCGGCCAGCATGCTGGTTTTGGGATTTTCCGCTGAAGGGACATTTTCGGTCACGGTGACAAACCGCCCAAAACTCCCCGTGACTTCCAGGGTGTGTGTGTTCCGCCGCGTCTTGGGGTCAGCCACAATATCCACGCGGGTCCGGTCCGGCCCGATGCCCAACAAGGCCACGGCCGCGGCCACATTGACATTGGCCGGGAACAAGCGGATGGCTTGGCGCGCGGACCCGGAAAAAATCCGAAGGGGCTTTTTTAAATTCATGGGATCCATTTTGCTCCTGCGGAAAAAAGGCGCCCCGGCAAGCCCGGCAGGCGGTTTCCTGGTTTCCAGGCGAACCCGGTGGATCAGGCCCGCGGCCGAGGCTGCTTTCAGGCTGTCCAATCCCGTAATGGCGCCGGAAGGAAAATGCAGGCCTACCCCCCGCCGGCAAAACAGCTCCAGCCACTCCGGATGTTTAATGAAGGCTCCTACGGAAAGACACAAAAGTTGTTTGCGCGCGCGCAGAACCGCGGCAATGACATCCGGCAGCGCCTGGGCGCCCGCAGCCTCCACCAGCAGGTCGCAGGTTTTAACGGCTCCTGCCAAAGATACTACCGCCGGCCGCGGCCGCATCCGCCGGGCAAGCCGGCGGGCCCGGTCAGCCTCCACGTCTGTCAAGGCGGCAAGGCGGACGCCCGCCGGACGCTTTTGCGACAATGCTTTGGCCAGTTGCCCGCCTATGGCTCCGCAACCGATAATTCCGATCTTCAGGCGTTTTTGCATGCATTACCCGCTTGGGCTTGATTGGTATGGGACGCCGGCGTTCATTGGATGCGCAACATGGCTTCCAGCGCCTGAAAAGCCCGGCTGCGGACTTCCTCGGGCACTTCCACTTTTTGCGGCATGAATTCCAGGGCGTCCCCCAGATGCCGCAAGGTGGTCAATTTCATGCTTGCGCAAACCATGCCCTCGGATAAAGGATAAAATAGTTTTTCCGGATTTTCCTTGCGCAGGCGGTATAAAAGCCCTATCTCGGTGCCAATGATGAATTCCAGATTGGCATCCGCCCGCGCCTGGCGAAGCATCTGGGAAGTGGACAAGACTGCGTCCGCACGCGCGCACACCTCCGGCCTGCATTCGGGATGCACCAGTACGCTGGCCTGCGGATGCGCCTTCCGGGCCGCCTCCACTGCTTCGAGGCGAACCGCGTTGTGCGTGCAGCAGCTGCCCGGCCAGGGAATGACGCGTTTTTCCGTATGCCGCGCCACCCAATCCGCCAGGTTTTTATCCGGCGCCAGGATGACCTCTGCCTGGGGCACGGCATTGACCACGGCAATGGCATTGGCCGAAGTACAGCATACATCAGCCAGCGCTTTGACTTCAGCCGGTGAATTGACGTAGACCACGACGGCTGCCTGGGGATGCTGCTGGCGCGCCCGGCGCAGATCCTCGGCTGTAATGGTATCGGCCAGGGGGCAGCCTGCTTCCGGCACCGGCAGGAGCACGGTTTTTTGCGGGGAGAGGATCTTGGCGCTCTCGGCCATAAAGATCACGCCGGCACAGGCAATGACTTCAGCGTCGGTCTGCGCAGCCAAGCGCGCCAGCTCCAGGGAATCGCCGGTATAATCCGCCAACTCCTGTATTTCCTCGGGCTGGTAATTATGGGCAATAATCAGCGCCCGGCGCAACGCCTTCCACTTCAAAATCCTCTGCTTCTCCTGTTTGGCATTGGCCACATCCATGCATATGCTTTTGTTCATGCGGTTTTCCCCTTGCTGGCTGAAAGTGAAAGGCGGTGCTGCCGTACCGCCGCCTCGCGAATCTTCAACAGACGGTTGTGCTTGTCCACAAAGGCCACGCGGGATTTAAATCCTTTCAATTCCTTGTCCTCCACCTCGGCATAGGCGATGATAATAATGCGGTCATGCTTGGAAAAAAAGCGGGCCGCGGCGCCGTTGATGCGGACCTGCCCTGACCGGCGCTTGCCGGGAATCACGTAGGTTTCCACCCGCGCACCATTGTCCAAATTCAAAACATGGACCCGCTCCTGCGGCAGCAGGTCGACTGCTTCGCACAAGGCGCGGTCGATGGTGATGCTGCCCATATAGTGCAGATGCGCGCCGGTCACCGTGGCCCGGTGTATCTTTGATTTCATCATGCTTCTCCTCATTTTGAGCCACTTCCCGTCGGCACCGCCACAATGCTGTTGTCTATCAAGCGCGCCTTGCCCAGTCGCACGGCAATGGCCACCAGCACCCTCCCGGCCAGTATGTTTAAATCTTCCAGCGTGTCGGCGTTTTTCGCCGACACGTATTCGATCTGGATCAACGACTCGCTGCGCAAACGTTTGCGCACAGCTTCCAGCAGCGCCTGGGGATTGCGCTCGCCGACCTGCAGCATGCCTTCCGCCAGTTTCAAGGCCTGGTAAATGGCCGGAGCCGCCCTGCGCTCATCCTCGTTCAAATAGACATTGCGCGAACTTTTGGCCAAACCATCCGTTTCCCGGACAACAGGCAGCATCACTATTTCACAGCCTGTATTCAAGTCCGCCGCCAAACGCGTAACGACCAGACATTGCTGATAATCCTTCTGTCCGAAAAAAGCCCTCTGCGGCCTGGTTAAAGCCAGCAGTTTGGCAACAACCGTCGCCACGCCCACGAAAAGCTGCGGACGGGATTCGCCGCACAAAGGCTTGGTGTATTTTTCATTGACCACCACCCGGGTGTCAAATCCGGCCGGGTACATTTCTTCATCCGTGGGCGTGAAGAGACAATCGACTTTTTCCGCCCGTAAAAGCCGGATGTCGCGCTTTGCGTCCCTGGGATAATCCGCCAGGTCCTCCTGGGGTCCAAACTGGATGGGATTCACATAAATGGACACAATGACCCGGTCGCAGGTTTTTCTGGCCTCCCGTATCAGGGAAAGGTGCCCGTCATGGAGGGCGCCCATAGTCGGCACCAAACCTATTTTTTTCCTTCCCCGGCGCCATCTTTCCACCACGGTTTGCAATTCTTTTGCCGCGGGGATGATCTTCAGTTGTGAAGCGCGTTTGGGCTTTACCGGCCCAGGCTGGGTGGTAACAGGGACTTTTTCCGCAATCATGGTGTTTTTCCCCCATCTGTTGGAAAAATTCCATTCCGGACTTCTTCACAAAAAGCAGACATCGCCTCCACGGCTGTCTTGCCCAATTCCGCGTAGCGTTTGACAAAACTGGGTTTATAATCGCTAAAAACCCCCAGCAAATCATAGGTGACCAGCACCTGGCCGTCGCAAGCCGGCCCGGCGCCGCAGCCTATGGTCGGAATGGCCAACGCCTGCGTCACCGCGGCGGCAGCGGCAGCCGGCACCTTCTCCAGCACCAGGGCAAACACCCCGGCCTGCTCCAGCGCCCGGGCGTCGGCCAATAACCGCTGCTGTCCCGCCTCGTCCACGGCTTGGGTGCGGTAACCGCCCAATTGGTGTACGGCCTGCGGCGTCAGCCCGATATGCCCCATCACCGCGATATCCGCACGCACCAGCGCGGCTACGACTTCGGCCATGTCTTCGCCGCCTTCCAGTTTGACCGCCTGGGCGCCGCCTTCCTGGATGAGCCGGCCGGCATTACGGATGGCGTCGGTGGTGGATACCTGATACGATAAAAAGGGCATGTCCGCCACCACCAGGCTTTCCGGGGCTCCGCGCACCACGGCGGCGGTATGGTGCACCATATCAGCCATGGTTACCGGCAGGGTATTTTTATACCCCAGCACCACCTGCCCCAGTGAATCGCCGACTAAGATGACGGGAACTCCGGCTGCGGACACCAGGCGGGCCCAGGAGTAATCGTATGCCGTCAGCATGGTGAAGCGCTCGCCCTTTGCCTTCCATTCGGCCAGATGCCGCGTAGTAAAAGCCATCGTTTGTTTACTCCTGATATCCGACAGGATTGTAATACTGGGTGCCCTTGCCCATGGCACGGATCTGTTTTACCAGATCGTCCAAGTCCTGCTTGCTGTTCACAAAATCAATATCATTGGTGTTGACCACCAGCAGCGGGGTCTCTTGATAGTGAAAGAAGTAATGGTTGTATGCCTGGTTGACGCGCTCCAGATATTCCCGCCCGATGTTTTTTTCAAAATGGCGGCCGCGCAGGGCCAGCCGCTGCAGCAAAACCTCCGTGGAGGCCTGCAGATAAATGACCAGGTCCGGCTTTAAAAAATGTTCATGCAAAAGCCCGCACAGCCGCTCGTAAAGATTCAATTCATTTTCATCCAAGGTCAGATAGGCAAAAATGCGGTCCTTGGTAAACAGGTAATCGCAGATAATGTTCCTTTTAAAGAGATCTCCCTGGGCCAGCTCGTGCTGCTGGCGATAGCGGTTGAGCAGGAAAAATATCTGCGTTTGAAAAGCATACCCTTTCATATCCTGGTAAAATTTGGACAGAAAAGGGTTGTCCTCGGCCGCTTCCATCACCAGCCGTGCATTAAATTCCTTGGCCAGGCTTTCACCCAGGCTGCTTTTGCCGACGCCCAGCACGCCTTCGATTATGATGTAGCGGTTCGCTTCCATGGAAAAAACTCCTTGTCAAGCCCGGCCCAGCCGGAGCCGGCCGCAATGCAACGCGTTCCTGCCCGGGAAATCTTTCCCAGCAACTCCCCCATGGTTTGCTTGCAGACAGGATGCTGCAACCGGGGGGCTATTTCCGCCAGCGGAACAAGCACAAAAGCCCGTCGCGCCAAGTCATAATGAGGCACCTGCAAATCCGGCTCTGCAATAATGGCGTTGTTATATAACAACACATCGATATCCAATAAGCGGGGAGCGTTCTTGGTGATGCGGACGCGCCCTATTTTCTCTTCCAGGGCCAGGACCTGCTTCAGGACCTCCCGCGGGGCTTTGCTGGTTTGGGCAGCAACCGCCGCATTGAGATAATCCGGCTGAGGGCCCCCTCCCACAGGGATGGTTTGATACAAGGAGGACACCTGCACCACTTTCATCCCCTGCGCCCGGTTCAATTGCCCCACCGCCCACCGCAGCTGCTCCCTGGGATTGCCCAGATTCGCCCCCAGTCCCAAATACACCCGGTGCATCAGCCGGCTTTCGCCAACCGGCGGATGTCATCCGGCCTGCGGCCGTTTTTCCGGCAGCGGCTAGATCTCATCTTCCTCAAGATCAAGGTCTTCCAGGTCCCGTTCATCTGAATGATCGGAAAGCTCCCAGGAGGTGGGGCGCGCCGCTTTCCAGGCCGGATAATGGTCTTTCATCCATTCCAGGGCCGCTTCCTGCAAGGTCAAGGATGAACCGGCTTCCAGCTTTCCCACTTTTACCAGGTTTTCCGTTTGCAGCCATTTGTAATTGAGGATTTCCTGGTAAATACTCCTGGCTTCGGGTTCTGCTATGTTTTTTTTCAACAGCTGCTTGAGTTTGCGGGAATATTGGCCGTCTTTAATGGGTTCAATCACCGCCTGCCACACATTGTTGCGGGTGATTTCCACGTCCACAATCCCGTATCCCAGCATGATAATGCCTTTGCGATCAAGTTTAATGGCGCTCATATGCAACACCCTTTCCTGTTCAGCTTTCTGCAGTGGATGCCGGTGCCCCTGCATGCCATCCGCATCATTGCCGCCATCTGCTGTTTGCCGCCGCTTGCCGGCAGATACAACACGCGGTTTTTCTCTGTCAAACCTCCGGTCCCACGCTTTTGATAACACCGGGTCAGGCGCTCCGGACATCAGGTGCACCCAGCCTTGATCATAGACGCCGTTGGCGCATTCTTGGCCCGCGCTTTTTAAAAACCGTAAAATAGCATAGCAAAAAATCCGCTGCCTGACCACGGATTTCCCGGGGTCAAGCTTTGGATTTATTTCAGGCCCAAAACATCGGACATGCGATAAAACCCGGGTTTTTTTCCTTTTATCCACGCCGCTGCCCGGACTGCACCGCGCGCAAATATATCCCGGGAATGCGCCTGATGTTTCAACTCCAGCCGTTCTCCGGGTCCTGCAAACAAAGCGACATGTTCACCCACAATATCACCGGCCCGGACGGCATGGATGCCGACTTCCTCCCGGGTTCTCGCTCCGGTCAGTCCCAGGCGGCCGTGCCGGACCGACTGTTTGGGATCAAGACCCTTGCCTGTGCAAATCTCCTCCAACAATGTCAGTGCGGTCCCCGAGGGCGCGTCTTTTTTCTGGTTGTGGTGGCTTTCCACAATCTCCGCGTCATAGGCCTCCCCTAAAACCGCGGCTGTCTGCCGGGCCAAAAACCACAATACATTCACGCCGGTTGAAAAATTGGTGGCATATACCAGGGCGGTCTTTTTGGCGGCCTGTTTCACCGCGTACAGCTGTTCTGCCGTCAAGCCGGTTGTTCCTATCACCAGGTTGCGCCCTGTCTTCCGGGCGGCTGTTGCCAAAAAAACGGTGTTTTGCGGGTTGGTAAAATCAATGACAACGTCGCTGGCCAAAAGGCCTGCCTCCGCCTGATCAGTGAGTGGAATGCCTGTGTCCCCGGCGCCGGCCACTTGTCCGGCATCCTGTCCCAATAAGGCATTCCCGGGCGCTTCCCATGCTGCCGCCAAGGTCAGGGCTTCGTGTTCACATACTGCCCGCACCAGGGCGCGGCCTATTTTTCCGGCAGCACCCGCCACTCCCACCTTTATCCTGCTTTTCGGCCCCTTCATCGCCATGTCCTCTCCTCCTGTACTCCCGCCCCGGTACCTCCCATACGCATCGGCTGGTTTTAAGAAAGCAGCCCGAAGTCTTGCATTGCCTGGCGCAATTGGGTGCGGGTGGCTTCAGTCACTGAAACCAGCGGCAGCCGTATTTCACCTGAACAAAGGCCTAAAAACTCCATCGCGGCTTTAACCGGCGCCGGGCTGGTTTCTAGAAAGAGCGCGCGAATAAGCGGCAGCAGCTTTTCGTGCAGCGGCAGGGCTGCGTGAAAATCCCCTGCCAATGCTTTTTGCACGCAGGCGGCGGTTTGCCTGGGCGCAATATTGGCCACTACGGAGATAACCCCTTTTCCGCCCACGGCCATGATGGGAAGCGTCAAGGCGTCGTCTCCGGATAAAATGGCGACCTGTTCAGGAAGCAGGGCATGCAAGCGGCTGATTTGTTCAAGGTTGCCCGAAGCCTCCTTGACACCGATTAAAAGCGGGCACGCTGCCGCCAGCCGGGCGATGGTGTCCGGCAGCACATTGATGCCGGTACGGCTTTGAATATTATAGAGCACCAGGGGAAAATCCGCGGCTTCAGCGATACGCATGAAATGCCGGTATACCCCCTCCTGGGTCGGCTTGTTGTAATACGGGACAATCTGCAGCGAAGCGTCCGCCCCGGCGGCCTTGGCGGCCCGGGTTAATTCCACGGCCTCAACGGTATTGTTCGATCCGGTGCCGGCCAGGACTTTCACCCGTCCCTTGACCGCCTGCACGGTCATCTCTATCACCCGGTGGTGCTCCTCCACGCTTAAAGTGGAGGATTCCCCGGTGGTGCCGCAAGGCACGATGACCTGGGTTCCGTTTTCCACCTGAAACTCAATCAATTTGCGGAAAGCCGGTTCGTCTATTGTATCGTTCTTAAACGGCGTGACTATGGCCACCATGGATCCTTGCAACATGTTCATTACCCCTTCCTGACACAGTTTGTTGATTGCCACTGCTCTGCCCGTTGCTTTGCGCCCGTCTTGTCCCTCCGCGCTTTTGCCGGATCACGCGGGGGGGCTTAAAATTGATCCGCCTCTGCGGACAATTCCCCC
>JAFGIQ010000098.1 GCA_016929575.1 candidate division FCPU426 bacterium | reverse complement strand
GGGGCGTTTGATATTTCCCGACGGCAGGATGCAGGAAGCGGGTTCCATTATCTGGAAAGACGGCTCCTGCCTGGGATACGGCCGGGAGGCGAATCCCTATCAACCGGAATTCAATTTTTTCCGGGATGTGGATTATTGTTCGGGGGCTTTGGTCATGACGCCCAAAACGTTGTTTAACCGGCTGGGTACATTTGACGAACGGTATGCTCCGGCGTATTACGAGGAGGCGGATTATTGCATGCAGATCCGCGCGGCCGGCTTGAGAGTGGTATACCAGCCGCTGGCGTATGTCTTTCACCATGAGTTCGGCAGCGCCACCAAAGACTGGGCTGTGCAAATGCAGAAAACCAACCAGAAAAAATTTGTGCAAAAATGGGGTAAACATTTATCAGAACATTGGGATCCGGTTGGGGAAAACATCCTGCCGGCGCGTGAGGGGGTGCGCGCCAGGGCGAATATTCTGTTTATCGATGACCGCATTCCCAACCCCATGCTGGGATCAGGGTATCCGCGCGCCTTTGATATGCTGATGATGCTCAGGGAGCTAGGCTACCGCGTGACCTTCTGGCCCCTGCAGGTCGCACAAAAGGAGATCGGGTTTACCCGCAAGCTGCAGGAGAAAGGCGTGGAAGTCTTCTATGGCCCGGAAAACACCAAACTCGACCTGCAAAAACACCTGGCCGAACGGCGCGGGTTTTACCAGGTCGTGCTGATAAGCCGTCCGCACAATATGGCTGAAGCGGCGGCAATCATCCGCGCCGAGGATCCCGACCTGCGGCTGATCTATGATGCGGAGGCCATTTTTGCCCTGCGCGAAATATTATTCTCGGAAGTAATCCAAGGAAAGCCTTTGTCCGACAAGGCCAAGCTCAGTAAAATAACCAAAGAGATGAAGCTGGCCAAGCCGGCGGATTGCGTGTTGACGGTTTCGGAATATGAAAGAACGCAATTTGAAAAACACGCAATACCCCGTGCACGGGTGTTGGGTTTTTTACTCAAGGCTGATCCCACGCCGGCTTTATATGCGGAACGGAGGGATTTGTTGTTTGTGGGCGGTATTTTGGCCTCGCCTTCGCCCAACGAGGATGCGGTACTATACTTCCTCAATGAAATATTTCCTCACATTCAGAAGCAAAACGCGTGCAAGGTGACTATTGCCGGCACCAACAAAAGCCGCGAAATATGGCAGCGGCATTCTGAAAGCGTGCGCATCACCGGGCAGGTCGAGGATTTGTATGCGTATTACAATGCGCACCGGGTTTTTGTCGTGCCGACACGCTATGCGGCCGGGATTCCGCTCAAGTTATTTGAGGCGGCTTCGCACGGCATTCCGGCCGTGGTCACGCCGCTCATCGCCAGACAGGTGGGATGGAAAGACGGGCAAGATTATTTGGTGGGGCACAATGCCGGGGAATTTGCGGAACACGTGCTGCGCCTGTATGCAGACGGGCAGTTATTCAATACCCTGCGCCGCAATGCCCTGCTGCGGGTGGAACAGGAGTGTTCACGGCAGGTTTTCCGCAGACAGATGCAAGAGGCGGTGGAAGGCGTGCTGCTCCCTCCCGGGAAGGACGGGGCATTGCCGGGGTAATGCATTCCAAACAACGCCGCCTACCACCATTGCGCGCGTTTTGTCCGGAGCACCAGGGAAGAATCCCGCGGCTCACCAGTCACCGGGCCGGAGCGAAATATTGCAGCCTTACAGGACGATTCGATTGGCTTGCGCGAAAGTCCTTTCTTTTTTTTCTGCGGTCTGGGGCAAACCGGGATTTTTCAACCTTGCCAGGCACAAGCATCAGAAAGGAAAGGCTTGATGAAAAAAGGGTTCTGCCCACCCAATTCCCTGTGCCGGGCGGCAGCCAAGACCATTTGGCATGCCTGCCGGCATGCGGGCCGCTTTTGGCCGCGGGTCACCCTCAGGCAGGTGCTGATATTTATACGCTACCTGCAGCAAAGGGAATATGCCCTTTTGGAAGCCAAGCTGCAAAGCCTATGCACCTCGCCACCGGTAAAAAAATATTACCATTCCTCCGTTTTGCATGCTGCTGACCTGTCTTTGGCCCCTTCCGCGGCTACGGCAGATCTTGTCTGGCACATCATCCTCATCGTCCGTCGCGGCGAGGAGGCGCTTTGTTCCAGGACCATTGCCTCCATTTCCGCTCAGACACGGTCTCATTGGCGTGTGTGGCTTGTTTACGAACCCGGAGTATCGGAACGATGCTTGGAAAGTGCCCGCTCCCTCATTTCCATACCACGTCTGGAATGCATCGAACGCGGACGGTTGCATGATTCACTGCCGGCGCCGGCCAATGGTTTTGCGGCTTTTTTACATCCCGGCGACATGCTGGCCCCGCAGGCTTTGGCGTGTTGTCAGCAAGCAGTGCAGCGCGAGCCAGAAACGGAATTGATCTACACGGATTCCAGCGAGGGCGGTTTTTCATCTCCCGGACCGCCTTTTTACAAGCCCGATTGGTCGCCGGAATTGTTGCTGGGGATGGATTACATTCAGCGCGCTTTTTTTATCAGCACTGCTTTCCTGCAGCAGCACGGAGGTTGGCAGCAGTCCTGGAACGGACAGGGGGGATATTCCGTGCTGCTCCAAGCGGCGGAAAGTAAGCGCCATATCATTCACCTGCCAGAGGTGTTGTTTGCCCTGGCCCCCAGGTCCCCGCAGCCGGAGGAAAGGCTGGCTGCGGTGCGGGATGCGCTTACACGGCGGGGACAGCAAGCGGATCCGGTTTGGATTCACCAGAGCGGCTTGCTGCACATCCGCAGGCGCCTGGACCAATCACCGCTGGTGAGTGTGATTGTTCCCACGGCCCTCAAGGATTTGAAACGGCTGGAAGCCTGTCTGCGCTCGGTGGCGCACAAATCCTCCTATCCCCACTACGAAATGATTTTAATGGATAACAGCTGCGACCGTGGCCAAAATTTATTACAGGCACAGTACAGCAAAATAGGGAAAAGATTTGAATGCATTCAGGATGAAACGCCTTTCAATTATTCGCATTTGAACAACCTGGGCGCCGGGGCCTCCCGCGGCGAATACCTGCTGTTTCTCAATGATGACACAGAAGTCATCACCGCGGATTGGATTGAAACCATGCTCTCCTATGCCCAGCTGGCAGATGTGGCCGTGGTGGGCGCCAAGCTTTTATATCCGGATGAATCCGTGCAGCACGGCGGGGTATTTGTCGTGAACCAAGGCGCCTATGTGCGGCACGCATTCCGTTATTTACGGAGACCGGAAAACAGCTATCAGCATCTGCTGGAAGTCACGCGCGAATGCTCGGCCGTGACCTTTGCCTGCGCCCTGGTGCGCAAGTCGGTGTTTGTGCAATTGGGCGGCCTGGAGGAATCCTTGCGGGTGGAAGGCAATGACATTGATTTTTGCCTGCGCGCCCGTCTGGCCGGATACCGTATCTTGTGGACGCCTTTTGCGCAGCTGTACCACCATGAACTGGTCAGCCGCTGCACCACCCATTTTGCCGATGATCTGGCTTTTTTCCGCCAGCGCTGGCAGGCCCTCCTGGAACAGGGGGATCCCTATCATAATCCCAACCTCAACGAGGGCAATGATTTTTATTTGCCATAATTTTTAATTTCCGCGATAATGAATGCTTTTGAAAGCCTTCAACGTCCGGCCTGTGGGACCAGCCGGGAAGTAAAAAAGGCGGGGTGTCAGGAAGCCGGGACGGTTGAAACAGCCTGATTTTAATGAAAAAACCCTCCCCAGTGTAAAAGGAGAGATCCATGTTCGATATCAAAACGGTGAGAATAGGAACAGCCAAGTTGCGCGAAATCCTGCAAACCCATTTGCAACTGGACCGGAATGCATTATGGGTGCCTTTTCTATGTCTGGCTCTCGGCCTGGGAATAGTCGCCAGGCTCTTTGACGGGATTCGCACAGAACTGGCGGCTTTCACAGACCGGGCTATCGGCCAGGGAATCCTCTACGGCGTGGATACACTGGCACGCTCAGGCATCTATATCAAACTGATGCTGGTGTTTCTGGCCGTTTTCCTGCTAGGGCTCTGGGGAATAAACAGTGTGAGAAAAAAGTATCTCTCGGCCCAGACTTTTACCTGGCAGGCGGAGAAGCAGACCTTGTTTACCTTGTCGCTTTGCTACAGCCTGTTGGTGCTGTTTTTTGCCTGGAGCGGCCTGGAGCTTTACAGGGTTTTAATCCAGGTGCTGAACTATTTGATTTTTTTGAATCTTTTCATCATCATCATCAAGGGTTGGGCCGCCCGGACCAAACGCGTGTTTTGGCAAACCGTCATGGACAACCCGGCCATTCTCAGCGCGAGCCTAATCCTGCCGATGAGCATTATTTTCGGATATTGGATTTTTGTGCGGCCGGAGTTTCTTTTTCAAGTGCATCACTTTGCCTGGCATTTCGGGCTCTGGCTCCTTTTACTGGCCGCATATGCTTGGGCGTTGCAGGCAAGCCGGAAAAGAAATATTGCCAAAAAGGCGCTGGACCGGGCCCTGCTTCTGGCCGGCCTGCCGCTTTTATGTGTTCCGCTCTGCGCGCCTATTGCCAATGAACTGCAGTTCTCCCTTTCCTCGCTCTGGATTTTATCTCCGCGGCGTCTGGCCGCAGGCTTGGTATTGCTGCTGGCCGCGGCCGGCACTGCGGTCTTTCTGCTGGTGCTGCGCAGGCAGCAAAAGGGCAATACCGTCAAATGGATACCTTGCCTTTATTTTCCCCTGGTTTTGGCAACGCTGTGTGTCTTTCAATACTACCAGCCGGGCCTGCATTACCAAAAATTTGATTTGCTCCATTTGGGCGAGACGGTTTTTCCCACGCAACAGGTGTACAACTACGGCAGAATACCCTTTGTGAATATTTGGACCGCCCATGGCATCCAGGATTATGTGGCAACCATGCTGTATACGTTTATCAATGGCTATCGCGGCGTAGAGATGCTCCTGTGGAAGTGGCTGGACACCCTGGTCGCCATGGTCAGCGGCTATTATTTTTTAATAATTTTTTTCAATCCCCTGTTCTGCCTGATACTTTTGGCTTTTTTCCCTTTGGCATCCATAAACTTCACAGCGCCTTTTTCCTCCCATTTCAACGTGATTCTACTGCCGCTGATTGCCTTGTACGCCTATACGCGCAAGCCCAGCCGGGGCCGCATTACCCTGTTTTGGTTGAGCGTGCTGTTTGTGGGTGCCTGGCGCCAGGCCTATGGGGCGGCGGTGGGGCCCATGGCCGTGGCCATGCTGGCGGTGTATCATATGATGCACCGGGAATTGAAATGGCGGCCGGTGCTTTGGTCAATGGCATACGTCATGGGGCCGGTATTGGCCGTCTATTTTATCATTGTGCTTGGCAGCGGAGAGTCGCTGTGGTCGATTGTCAGCCTGGTGAAACAGTACGGTTATGCGGATTCGCTGATGGGCGCGTACGATAAAATCGCCCTTGGGCAGGCACCCCTTTCGGCCTGGCAATACTTTATTCTGCCTCTGGTGGCCTTGGTATTTCTTCTCCATTTCACTATGCGGCTACTTACCAAGAAGCCCATCTTGAACCGCGAATATATATTGGTATTGTTGGCCTTGACTTCGATACAGATGTCCGTCCGAGGGCTCAACCGCCACTGCTTGCTGGAAGGTTACTGGGCGTATTATTTTGCTTTTTTGGCGTTTATGCTGCCGTTTCTTTTCGGCCGTGTCCGCCGGGAAATAAAAATGGCGCTTTTTGTCCTGATGTTTGCATTGTATGCGTTGGTTTTTCCGGAAAATTACAATCTCATCAAGACCGGCAGGTGGTTTCAATTCAAGACCTGGCAGGCCAAGGAGAGCCGTTTGCACGTGGAGGACCGCTCGCAATATGAGAATCTGAAAAAATTTCTGGATATCAATTTTGAACCGAAACAAATGTTTTATGATTTTATTTCCGCACCCCTCCTTTATCCGTTGACCGACAGGGAAAACCCGGGCTATTTCTTTTTATTCAGCCAATTTTATGCTTCGGATCCCATCCAGCTTTGGTATCTGAAAAAATTTGACAAATATTATACGGAGAAACGCCTGCCGGTGGTCCTGTTTAAAAGTTATGAATGGCAGTTTGGCGGCAATATCGACAACATCCCCAATGAAGTGCGTTCCTACCGCCTGGCGGAATACATGTATCACCATTACCGTCCCCTGAGCATGGTGGATCCGTATCAAGTGTGGCTGGCTGACAATTTTACCTCGAAAATACAATACAACCAGACAGTCAAAAACGTTCCCATGCAGTTGCTTGCCTCTTCCCAAATACAGACCAATGATATCAGGGCCTGGGAGGTGAGAGGGGAAAAACTCCTGCTCCACTGCGGTGTGCAGGATCCCTATGTGTTTCAATTTGCCAACCTGCAACAGATTCCGCCGCTGAGGTCGGACCAGCGGCAGGTGTTGAAAATCAACTACCGCTCCTCGCGCGAGGGTGATTTGCAGGTGTTTTTCTCCCTGTCCGGGCGGCCCTTTAACGAATTGGAAAGCAGGCATGTGCAGGTAAAAAGAACCGCTGCCGCCCCTGAGACAGTAGCGTGCGAGATTCCGCTGGCGGTCAAACCAGAACCAGAGGTGTTTACCGACCTGCGCCTGGATCCTCCCGCGGGATCGGATTTTACATTAGTCGGTACCGTGCTGGAATCGCACACGGGTGTGCAAACCAGGCCCTTGCAGCCGCAGGAACTTGAGCAGCATTTTCATTTGCAGCGCCTGCCCTATCTGTGGGGAACCTATGATGACAAACAAGCCAGCCGCAAGACAAAAGTGCAACAGGAGGTGCTGAAGGAAAAAATAACGCTCGCACCGCAACAGCCGATAACCGTAGCATTGGCCAAAAACACAGATAAAAGCAGAGGGAATTATCTGCACTTTACCATCAAGTCCGCGCAGGACGGTGAGCTGGTGCTGTCTTACCAAACCGCGGTTGCCGCCTCGGTTCGCTTCGCGGTTATAGCCTCCCCCGACCCCCAGGAATACCTGGTGCGCATCAGTTCGCAATGGGCATGGATGGCCGGGCAGGCGGAGACCCTGGCGCTGACTGCCACGGTTCCGCTCAAGATAGAGAGCCTATTGGTCCGGCAGGGCGACTAGCTTCGTCACCCCGGAATGATGATATCCGGGCCCGGGGACTTTGACAGTAAAGACAGCCTGGATACCCGTTTACCGCAACTTGGCCGGCGAAAAGAATAAGCAGAAGACATTGCCATTCAATGAATGATAGGGAAGATGAAAATGACGCAAATGAACAAGAAGCACAACCAGGAGTGGTGGATCATACTGGCGGCGGCATTTGCAGCTTGTGTGGCTTTGGCCGCGTGCTATAAAAACGCGGATTGCACGCCCGTGCATTTTTACGACCGCGCCATCAGCGTGGCTTTGTTGCGCGGCGTGGACGCCTCTTTGCGCGTGTATTATTACCATCTGCTGCTGGCTGTTTTCCCGGCGGTCTTTGCCGGGACATATTTTCTGTGCCGCCAATACGACAACTGGTTGCAACGCTGGTTGCCCGCGCGCGCACTCAAACTGGAAAAAGACCTGCTGACCATGGTTGTTCCTTTAATGCTGGCGGCCCTGGTGATTTTTACGCTCAGCCAGGAAAAAGGGTATTATGCGGTTTTAAGCATCCTGGGACTGGTATGCGTTGTGACCATCATGTTGATGACCGCCAAAGCCCTGATGAAGAAATACACGCCCGGACACTGCGGACATCTGCCTGCGTACGCGCCGGCAACAGCTTTGCTCTGCATGGGCTGGGCGCTGATTTTCATATTTTGGGTGATCGGCAACGGGAAATTTGATTTTCACTACCATCAGCTGGGGTATGTGCTGGCATTTTGGACCGCCGGTGTCATTGCGTATGGGTGGGTTTGGAAAGCGCCGCTGAGGAAAAAAAGGCATGTGGCCAAAGTCCTGGTTTTGGCCGGCTTGCCTCTTGTCTTCTATCCGGCGACTATTCCCCTGGCCAATGAATTGCAGTTTTCGCTTTCAAAGGTGTGGATGGTCCAACCGCGGATGATTGCACTGGCGGTTCTTGGGACCTGCCTGCTTATTTCCGTCATGCTGGCTATTTTTGCCGGGCCGCGGGACCGTCTGCCTTCTTCCCGGAACCTGGTGGCATACGGTTATTTCCCCGCCTTGATTCTGGCTGTTTACCTCTTTCAAAACCACTGGCAGTATTTATATTTCAGCAACTTCGATTTGCTGCATACGGCTGAACGGCTGGTCCCCACACAACAGTTGTTTCAATTCGGCAGATGGCCCTTCGTGGATTTATGGCCCGCGCACGGCCTGGATGATGTTTTTAACGCTTTCCTCTACAGCGCTGCCAATGGATACCGCGGACTGGAAAGCCTGGCCTGGCCCTGGTTGTCGGGAAGCCTGCAGATTGCCGCAGTGTATTTTACCCTGGCGCTTTTTATCTCCCCGGCCCTGGGCCTGCTGCTGACGGTTTTGTTTCCGGTCAATGCCATTTTCACCACCGGATATTTGGCGCACAGTATGCTGCTTTTTCCCATGTTGCTGCTGTATTGGACGCTGCAGAAACCTGCGCGCGGCAGGTGGTTTTGGTTTTGGCTCGGATTGTTGGGCATCAGCCTCTGGCGGCCCGCATTTGGGGGGGCGGCCCTGCCTGCTGCTCTTTTCATCCTGATGCCTTATATTCTATTCGGGCCCGGCCGGCTGCAATGGCGGCAGATACTGGGCTGGGCGGCGGCTGTTTTTCTCGCCGCCGGCGGGTTTTATACTGCTTTGTTGCTGCTGAAAGGCCGGCCGGTGGCGGAAACGTTTGCGTTGATTCAGCAGTACATGCGGGCGGACGGAGCGATAAGCGGCTATGCTGAAATTATCCGCCAACTGGATGCCATGGCCTTGTTTCAGTATTTTTTATTGCCTCTGGTCGGCGTGGCCTATTTATTGCATTATTTATTCCAGTGGTTTCGGCCTGCCCCGGTCCAAACAAAAACCTATGCTGCTTGTTTCTTGGCTGCCATCAGCCTCGGCATGCTCTCCCGGGGTTTTACCCGGCATGGACTGATCGAATTGTATCTTCCATATTTCTTTGCCTTTCTGGCCCTGTACTCCGTCTTTCACCTTTTTCCCCGGCAGCGGGCAAAGGCGGCGGTTGTTTTCATTGCCGGATTTATGGTATTTCTTCTGCTGGTGCCAAATTATTCCAACCTCGTCAAAACCGGACCCTGGTTTGAATTCATCCCCTGGAAACAAAAGGAAAACCGTGTCGTGGTATTGGATAATTCCCAGTATCAGGATCTGGCCAATTTTATCGACAGCCACCTGCAACCGCAGGAGACCTTTATTGAGTTAATTTTGGCGCCTTTTTTATACGCTTTCACTGAGCGGGAGCTGCCGGACACCTTTTTTCTACCCACCTTGTTTTATGCTTCCGAAACCACCCAGCAGCATCATATCCGCCGCTGGCAAAAATTGTATGCACAACATAAAATACCAATTGTGGTTTTCAAGGATGCGGTAGGCATCGGATCCGACATTGACGACATCCCTAATGAAATGCGCTGTTTTCACATCGCCGAATTTATTTACCAGCACTACCGGCCCCTGGGCTGGGTGGGTGCCTATCAAATATGGCGGGCCTTGGATGTGGAGCGGGATTTTAGCCAGCCAGGAACATTGACACATCCGCTGGCATTTGTGCCCGGCCGGATGATAAAAACCCGTCAGTGCCAGGTGGCGGAAAGCTCCCGTCAACGGCTGGTGATTAAAGCGGCGGGGAAGAAGGCCGGGATTTCCGGATTTTTGGATTTAAGCGGATTGCGGCGCCTGCGGCAGAATGAATATGTGCTTGTATTGCAATGCCGTTCCTCCCAGCCAGGACCGGTGCAGGTTTGCTTTTCTTTGGGCAAACAGCCTTTCCGGGAAGAGGGCAGTATCCGTCAGGATTTAAAGGCGGCAGGGCCGATCATGACCATGGAATTTCCCCTTCCGCTTCCTGTCGGCGCCGGGGAGATGGCATTGACGGATATCCGGCTGGAGGTGCCGGACGGGGCGGTATTCGAAATCACCGCTATCGGCTTGATGGAACGCCTGCGCTATGCATTAAAGCCCTGGCAGGCCAAGGATTTGATGCAGGATTTCAATCTGGGCCAGCTGGCGTATGTGTGGGGCACGTATGATGAGAAAAAAGCGGCGTCCAGCACTCCGGTTCAGGCTGAATTACTGCCTGCGCCGGCCTGGTTAGCGCCCGGGCAGCATCTGGCCTGCGCCTTGGCGCCGGAGGTGGATAAAAGTACGGGTAATTATTTGCATTTCCGCATTCGCAGTCAAAACCCGGCGGTTTTGACCCTGCAATACGGCTCGTCCGCGCCAGCGCTGGTTCATTTTAATGTGCAGCCGGGCAAAGACATCAAGGATTATCTGGTGCGTATCAGTTCGCAATGGCGCTGGATGAGCGGGGCGGTGGAGCAAATCGCCGTAACCGCGTCGGCGCCTGTCCGGCTGGAGCAAATATATTTGCGCAAGGGGGATTGAAGGCATGGCGAAGTACACAGTTGTAGGCGGAGCAGGTTTTATTGGCAGCCATTTGGTGCGGGAGGTGTTGACCAGGGAACCCGGTGCGCGGGTGGTCATTTACGACAACTTCACTTCCGGACGCATGTGGCATTTGGAGGAAGTGAAGAATCATCCGGCTTTGGAAATAATCCGGGAGGATGTCAAGGATGTGGAAAAATTAGCCCGGGCCATGGAAGGCTCTGAGGTGGTCTATCATTTTGCCTCCAATCCGGACATTGCCAAGGCCATGACCCAGCCTGACATCGATTTTTGGGAAGGGACTTTTTTGACCAACAATGTGGTGGAAGCCATGCGGCGCAGCGGAGCCGGCAAGCTGCTTTATGCTTCGGGCAGCGGCATATACGGGGATACAGGGTTGCTGGAGGTGGGAGAGGACCATTCCCCCTTGACACCTATTTCCACCTACGGCGCCAGCAAATTGGCCTGCGAGGCGCTGGTCTGCGCCTATTGCCACATGTTTAACCTGACCGCCAGTGCTTTCCGCTTTGCCAACGTGGTTGGTCCGCGCCAGACCCACGGCGTAGGGTATGATTTTATCCGCAAACTGACGGCCAATCCCGGGGAACTTTCGATTCTGGGGGACGGAACCCAAAGCAAATCATATATATACATTGACGACGTTGTTTGCGCCATCCGCCTGCTGGAAAAAAAGGCGCCTCCGGGTTTTTCTTATTATAATGTAGCGACCCAGGATTATATTACAGTGACAGAGATAGCGAATCTGACAGTGGACATCATGGGACTGACCAAGGTGGAGTACCGCTATGCCGGAGGCAGCCGCGGCTGGAAAGGGGATGTGCCGGTGGTGCGCTTGAATTCGGATAAAATCCGGGCCCTGGGATGGGCAAACAAATATTCCTCTAAAGAAGCTATTGCGAAATCATTGGAAATTATCCGCAAAGATGCTACATTAAATAAATTCGGCTGGACCGGAGGGGGCCAATGATCGTTGCCAGATCACCTGTACGATTGTCCATGGGGGGAGGAGGGACGGACCTGCCTTCCTATTATCAAACCCACGGAGGGTTTTTACTGGCTGCATCCATCAACAAATATGTGTATATCATGGCCGAACGCAGATTTGAGGAGACCATCCGCCTGTCATATTCTAAAACCGAGATCGTCAAGGCCGTGGATGCCATCGAACACCGCATTTTCCGCGAAGCACTGCGTTTTGTCGGCATCCATAAACAGATAGAATTGGTGTCCGTGGCGGATGTGCCGGCCAATTGCGGATTGGGAACCTCTTCCACCTTTACCGTGGCGCTTTTAAACGCCCTGTATGAGTTTAAAAGGGAATACGTTTCCCTGCGTGACTTGGCGGAAGCAGCCTGTCATATTGAAATCGAGGTTCTCAAAGAGCCCATCGGCAAGCAGGACCAATATGCCTCGGCTTTCGGCGGATTCAATGCCTATTATTTCAATCCCGACGGCAACGTGGTGGTGGAGCCGGTAAATATCAGGGAACATAACCTGATGGAATTGCAGAATAATCTGCTGCTGTTTTATCTGCAAAAAGAGCGGTCAGCCAGCTCGGTCTTGCAGGAGCAGGATAAAAAGAGCCGGGCAGGGGACAGCGGCGTAATAGAAAGGCTCCATAAAATAAAGGAGATCGGATTGCATACGCGAAAAATCCTGGAACAGGGCAAGATCGATGACTTCGGCGAGATCCTGCACGAGCATTGGCTGACGAAAAAAGGGCTCTCGGCCAGGGTTTCAGACCCGTTTATAGATGAGGCCTATGAAGAAGCCAGGAAAAACGGCGCCATCGGCGGCAAAGTGGTGGGAGCAGGAGGAGGGGGATTCCTGCTGTTTTACTGCCCGCACAAAAAAGCCAACCTGGTGGCTGCCATGGAAAAAATGGGGCTGCAATCCATGTGGTTTAGTTTTGAACACCAAGGGGCAAAGGTTGTTTTTTATCACTAAATACTGTGGCGAAGAAAAGAGCATGGCTAAACAGCGGCACAATCGATTTAAAAACATTACGGTGGAATGGGATGACGCCCACCATTGGTCGCCGGCGCCGCGCCACCGGCGGCGTTTGATTTTCAAGACCTTGCGCCGGCTGGCGTTTGAAACCTGCCTGGATGTGGGTTGCGCGCAGCCTTATCTTCTGGAGTTTTTTCACGCGCAAGGAAAAAAGGTCTGCGGCTGCGATATCTCGGACCAGGTGGTGGCGCACAACCGGAAGATATTGCCCGGATGCTCCTTTACGGAGGTGGACGTCTCCCGCCAGACTTATCCCGGCGGCAGGCAGTTTGACCTGGTTGTTTCTTCGGAAGTCTTGGAGCATATTCCCCAATGGCAGGCGGCAGTAAAAAACCTGTGCCGCATGTCCCGCCGTTATCTGCTGATTACCGTGCCCAGCGGCAAAGTGCATGCCATTGACAAAAAGATAGGGCATATCCGTCATTTTCAGGGAACGGAATTGAAACAGGAAGTGGAAAAACAAGGATTTGCGGCGGTGCGGTTGAAACACTGGGGATTCCCGATGCACTCGTTTTATAAATACGCCATCAACAGCATTGCCCCGGACAGGATATATGAGAATTTCGGCACGGCCCAATACAGTATGGCTAAAAAAATACTCAGCCAGGTCCTTTACCTGGCGTTTTTTGTGAATGACCTGTTTGCCTTCGGCCAACAGCTCATCCTGCTGGCAGAGAAAAAGCCGAAGGGACCCTCGCCTGCATGAAAAAAGTGAAGATGCTGCCCAAAAAAACCTCCAAATTTGTCTCCATTGTGGTGCCGGCTTTAAACGAGGCGCTTACCATAGGCGAATTTGTGGATTGGTGCAAGCAGGGATTAAAGGCCGCGGGCGTAAAGGGTGAAATTCTGATCATTGACAGCTCCACGGATAACACGGCCAAAATTGCCAAAGCCCATGGTGCCAGAGTAATCCGCATGCCCAAAAAAGGACTGGGGCAGGCGTACATCGACGCCGGGCAGCATATCAAGGGCGATTATATTATAATGGGCGATTGCGACTTGACCTATGACTTCCGTATCATCAAGCCCTTCATTGACAAGTTGGACGCGGGGCATGAATTTGTGATGGGCACCCGCTTAAAAGGCGGTATTGAACCGGGCGCCATGCCGCCGTTGCACCGCTATTTTGGCACCCCCCTCACCACCTTTATTCTCAATTTTATTTACGGCGGACGGTTCAGTGACATTGCCTGCGGGATGCGGGCCATGACCCGGGAGGCCTTGCAGAAAATCAACCTGGAATCCGCTTCCTGGCAATATGCCTCGGAAATGATCCTCAAAGCAGCCAAGCTTAATCTTAGGGTTGCCGAAGTCCCCATACCGTTTTACAAAGACCGGCAAGGGCGCGTAAGCCACCATAAACGCAAGGGCTGGTATTCTCCCTGGTATGCCGGCTGGATTAATCTGCAGGTCATGTTTCTGTATGCGCCGGATTTCTTTTTGATGCTGCCGGGAACCTTGAGTTTTGGCTTGGGATTCTTTCTGGTATTGTTGCTGACCAAAGGGCCTGTGCAAATCGGCGTGATCGGATTATCCTGGCATGCAATGTTTCTGGGTGTCATACTGATGGTGCTGGGATACGCCGCTGTCCAAATGGGCATTCTGGCCAAAGTGGTTTATGATTTCAATCCCCGAAAAACGCGCATCTATAAAAGGATATTCACCTATAATCAGGGCGTGATCCTGGGGGGGCTATCTATAGCCATGGGTTTGGCTTTGGGCGCCTATTTCATGGTGGACTATATCCGCGAAGATTTCCGCTTACAGATTGTTTCAGCCCCGGCTATTCTTGGACTCATGCTGATGCTTTTCGGATTTCAAACCTTTACGTTTACCTTGGTTTTTCAGATGATCTTAAACAAGAACAAAAACATCAGCCATGCCTCCCCTCACCAGGGGGAGGCATGAGCCCAGTCAGGCAAGAGGCATACGGTCAAAACCGCCGGCCGTCCTGGATCGATCGTCTGGGAATTTGCATGTCGGAAAAAGTGGTTTGCCGCTTTTTAAAAAGCAAGGCCGTGCAGGCCGGGGCGGTGTTGGATATCGGCTGCGGTTACCAGGCCCGGTTGCTGAGCAAATTGCATGCGAACATCCACCGGGGATATGGGATTGACCTGGCGGTGGAGGAATCGCTCAAGGAGCAGCCGAAACTGACGTTTTACGAAGAACCGGCGGAAAAAGCGCTGCCGCGCATTCCTGCTGAAACCATGGATGTGGTATTGATGATTTCCGTGCTGGAGCATTTGGAGCATCCTTTGCCGGTGCTCACAGAATGTGTGCGCGTGCTCAAGCAAAACGGACTGATGCTTATCAACGTACCCACCTGGGCGGGCAAGTATTTTCTTGAAAAATCGGCCTTTTATTTCAAACTAAGTCCGCCGGAGGAAATGGATGACCACAAGATGTATTACAACAAGCGGGATTTATGGCCGCTGCTGGTCAAAGCAGGATTTAAGCCCAGCCGGCTGCGATTGTCGTACCACAAATTCGGATTGAACTTATTCGCCCGGTGTGTTAAATAAAACCAGCTATTGCTGGTGATGTAAAAGTCTTAAATAGTATGGTGATATAGGCGCCAGCGGCCTTTGGCAGCACCAAGCGAATAAGCCGCCCCAGCGGGTGTTCATGACCACCATCTGCCCCGCTGGGGCGGTGCCGTAAAAACCGGTATTTGCTTGCGGGCATCCGTGGACAGTTTGTCTCGCAGCCAAGAGGTCAAGAGCCGTTTTTAAGCCGGCAGAGAAGGAACAGCATGATACATTTGCATGAACATAAATATTATTACTTGGAGGAAATTAATACCGGCATTACCAAACAGTTTTCCGGGAAAGAGTCCGGCGCCGGAAAAAAGGTGTTGGATGTCGGCTGCGGATCAGGCGCACTGGGCGAGGCTATCAGTCAAAAAGGGTATGAAGTGTGGGGCATTGAATCCCACCCCGATGCTTATACACGGGCGGAAAAACGCCTGGCGCGCCTCATCAAGGCGGACCTCAACGACCAGGACGCCATTGAACAAGCCGTGGGGCCCACCCGCTTTGATTATATAGTTTTTTCGGATGTTCTGGAACATATCTACGATCCGTATTCCATTTTGCGCGCATACGCGCAATGGATAAAACCCGGGGGGCGGCTGTTGATTTCCGTGCCCAATGCAGTGGTGTGGACCAACCGCCTTCATTTCCTCTGCGGCCGGTTTGAATATGGCGATACCGGGGTGATGGACAGGACCCATATCCGGTTTTTCTCTTTTAAAAGCGCGAAAACCCTGGTCAAAGCCGCCGGATTTGAGGTGGTCAAGGTCGACTATACACCCTACTTGGTGAGGGCCTGTCTGCCCCTGATCAAGCGGATGATGCTCGGCCGGAAAACGCCGGAGGAGCACTCCCGGCGGGAACTCATTGATTCGCCGGCGTACCGCTTTTACCTGAGATGCATTTACCCGCTGGAGTATCTTGCCGGTTATTTTTTTAAAAGCCTGACCGCGTTTAGGATTATTATCGTGGGGAGAAAAAAAGATGATTAGCGTAGTCATGATTACCAAGAATGAAGAGAAAGCCATCGGCACCGTGGTGGCGGATATCCGCAAATATGCCCCGGAGGCGGAAATCCTGATCGTGGATTCGAGCGAAGACAAAACGCCGGAGATGGCGGCAGGCCTGGGGGTAAAAACCATCCGGCAATACCCCCCCAAGGGATACGGCCCGGCCATGGACTTGGCGCTGCGTTCGGCAACGGGGGAGGTGGTGATCACCATGGATTGCGACAATTCCTAT
>JAFGIQ010000097.1 GCA_016929575.1 candidate division FCPU426 bacterium | reverse complement strand
TACGCCTGATCGACATTGTTTTGCCGCATTTGCACATTGGCTTTCCCGTGGAAGAAGCAGAAGGGATTCCTACCTCCTGGCGGCGCAGCACGCTTTTGGTTTTGGCCATCACCCTGCACAACATCCCGGAGGGGTTGGCCATTGGCGTGGCTTTTGGCGCAGTGGCCGCCGGATTTCCAGAAGCCACGATTGCCGGCGCGGTTGCCTTGACCTTGGGGATCGGCATACAGAATTTTCCGGAAGGATTCGCGGTCTCGGTCCCGCTGCGCCGGGACGGCATGAGCCGGGGAAAAAGCTTTTGGTACGGGCAGCTCTCGGCAGTGGTAGAACCCATGGCCGCGTGCCTGGGGGCTGCAGTGGTGATACTGGCCAAACCGCTATTGCCGTATGCCCTGGCTTTTGCCGCCGGCGCCATGATCTTTGTGGTGGTGGAGGAAGTCATTCCAGAGTCGCAGAGAAACAATCACACGGAGATTGCCACCGCCGGCGCGATTTTAGGGTTTTTGGTTATGATGATTCTGGATGTTGCGCTGGGGTAAGCGGTAAACAGGGATGACAGTAGTGTGACAGCTTGCTTCATGGCCGGGCAATGCCGGGTTTTCTGTCGGGATGATCTTGCTGTATGTTTGCCAAGGGACACACTGCTAAATTGCAAATGTCCCTGATGAGAGGAATGCATGCAGGAACTGGTTTCGGTTATCATACCCGTGTATAACGCGCAGCATACGATTGCCCAATGCCTTGAAAGCGTGCGGAGAAGCGATTATCCTGTCTGGGAGATCATTTGTGTGGACGACGCTTCGCAAGACCGGAGCATGGCCCTGATCAAATCCGCCGCTGCGGGAGACAAACGGATCCGGTGGATTGAAGGGCAGCACCGCGGGCCGGCTTGCGCGCGCAACCGCGGCGTGGAGGCTGCGAAAGGCGGTATTCTTGTTTTTATTGATTCCGATATTATGGTCAACCCCGACACCATCAGCCGTCTGGCGGCCTGCCTGCAGCAGGAGGGGATCGGCGGCGCCGGAGGACGCGTCCTGCCTTCGGGCGCCGGCACGGTCTATGAACGGTTTTTTGACCACTGGTATGAGATGCATTGGGGCCGCGAGGACGGTTATCATCCCGGCCTGCCGACTGCGAATTTTGCCATGCGCAAGACACGGTTTCATGAGATCGGCGGATTCGATGAGACCTTTTTGTATCCGGCCGGGGAAGATTATGATTTGTGCTACCGCCTCACCCGCAAGGGATATCGCATTTTATTTAATTCCTCGGCAACGGTTTACCATGTCCATCCCTGCACCTTGAAAGGATTGATCCGGAAAGCCTGGCTCTACGGCCGCGAGGAAATGAAACAAAGAAGAAAGCGGGGGAGGAGCATGCTCAGGGAAACTGTCATCATTTTTGGCATCCTGGCCGTGCTTCCCGTGCGGCTGCCGCTCCAGGTTCACAAGCTATATCGCAAGCCGTTTAGATTTCTCGGATTTTTATTTGAACTGGTTTCGGCTTTTGGCCGTTTCCGGGGTCTGGCCAAGCACGGGTGGGGCCGTCCGGTGCAGGCGATTACCCGCGAGGCCTCCTGAAAGCCGGCCGGCGAACAATCCTGTCATGATCCGGAGGTTTTATGAAACCCATCCGCGACGCCTGGCTCATCCAAATTGAGGTGACCAATGCCTGCCATAGGTGCTGCAGCAATTGCACGCGCTTTGTGGGTCATTATCAAAAACCGTTTTTTATGGATCTGGCCACGGTTGAACGGGCGATCGATTCGCTGGAAGGCTTTCCAGGAGGCATTGGCATCATGGGCGGAGAGCCGACCCTGCATCCCCATTTCGTTGAAATTTGCGACCTGGTTCGAAAAAAGATACCCCGCAAAAAAAGGGGGCTTTGGACATCAGGGTATAAATGGAAGGAATATCAGCCGGTCATCCGGGAGACGTTTGAAAGCAAGGTTTTTTATAATGACCATACGGGAAAAGACCAGGCCCACCAGCCCATGTTAATCGCCATTGACGATGTGGTGGAGGACAAACCCTTCATGTGGCAGCTCATCGACCGCTGTTGGATCCAGGAAAAGTGGTCGGCAGCCGTCAACCCCAAAGGGGGATTCTTTTGCGAAGTTGCAGCCGCCATGGACATGCTGTTTGCAGGGGAGGGAGGCTATCCCCTGGAAAAAGGCTGGTGGGACAAAACGCCGGTGCAATTTCAAGACCAGGTGAGGCGATATTGCCCTGGATGCAGCGGCGCCCTGCCGCTGCCGCGAATCTCCAATCAAAAAAACCAGGATACGGTTTCAAAAAGCAATTACGAACGCCTGCGGGCTTTGGGATCGCCCAGACTTGCGCAAAAAGGCGTGGAAATTTTCGGCCAAAAAATTCCCCGCGCAGAAATAGAAAGCGTTGCCAAAAACTGGAAACCCTGGGAGTATCTGGGGGAGGATGGAAAAAGAAGTTCGCGGAAACTGTATGCAGGGGTTGAATACATGGACTCCCCATCCCTGTATTTGCAGCTAAAGCGGAAAATGCTGCAAGTGGCCCACAAGCTTAAAAAAACCTTCTCCTAAAACCAAGCTTTAGCCTGCCTGCTTGTGACCAACAACCAATGATCAAAACCGGGCCGGATTGCCGCTTGATTTCGCGCGGCGCCATAGCGGATAATCCGGCCCCATGATAAAAGCGGTTTGAAAATTAGCGCGTGCATAATGAGGCCGTTTCATGTAAAATCGGCAATGCCCGGTTATGGTAAAGACGCCTGTGCCTTGAAAAGAGAATTAATATCCGTGGGATGTAAAACGGGAAAATGGACAGGAACATTCTTGATGTAACTGCCTGCCGCATAACCGGGCAAGGCCGGGATTTTTACCGGCTTTATCCTGATGATATTGCTATATTGCTAAATTGCAGACATCCCCGATGTGTTTAAACCGCAAACGCCTGCTTAACATTATCCTGCCGCTCTTCATCGGCTCGGTGATTGCCTACCTGGACCGGATCAATATTGCCTATGCGGCTTTGACCATGAACGCGGATCTCGGTTTTACAGCCGCGGTTTTCGGCATGGGTGCGGGAATCTTTTTCGCGGGCTATGTGCTCTTTGAGATTCCGGGCGCGCTCATTGCCGAGCGCTGGAGCCCGCGGGTCTGGCTGGCGCGCATCATGGTCACGTGGGGAATAGTCTCCCTGCTGATGGCTTTCATCCACAACCAGTGGCAGTTCTATTTGGTGCGTTTTCTCCTCGGCGCGGCAGAAGCAAGTTTCTATCCCGTGGCGTATGCGAGCGTGATCCCGCGCTGGTACACGCCCGCCGAACGTCCGCGCGCCATTGCCTTGATGCTTGCGTCCCTGCAGATATCCGCCATGATCGGCTCGCCGCTTGCGGGCTGGATGATCGGGCTGAGAGTATTTGGCCTTCAAGGTTGGCAGCTGCTTTTTATTCTGGAAGCAATACCGGCCTGCTTGTTCGGCATTATCCTCCTCTTTTGGATCAAGGACCGGCCGGCGCAAGCCGGGTGGCTCTCGGCGGAAGAAAAGGCATATTTGACCGACTCCTTTGCCCGGGAGACCGAGGCAAAGAATAAAATCAGAAGATACACGGTTTTGGAAGCGCTGGGCACGGCTGAAGTCATCAAACTGTGCTGTATTTATTTTTTGTGGATCACAGGCTTTTGGGGCTACAATTATTGGCTGCCCACCGTGCTGAAAGAAGCATCCAGCTGGTCTGCCATCACCATCGGCTGGATGATTGTCATTCCCATGACGCTCGCTCTTGTGGGGATGTTGTTTGTAGGCTATTCTTCCTCGCGGACCAATGAGAAACGCTGGCACGGAGCCATTCCCATGTTTGTGGCTGCGCTGGCCATGCTGGGCGGCGTCTGGCTGAAGGATTCCCGGCTGGGCTTTCTTGCAGTCTGCCTGGCCGGCGCGGGCGTGTACAGCGCTTTCGGGGTTTGGTGGTCTTATCCAACAGCATTTCTTGCGGGCGCAGCGGCGGCCGGCGCCGTGGGCCTGATCAATTCAGCCGGCAATATCGGGGGATATGTGGGGCCTTTTCTGGCTGGGTGGCTCAGGACTGCGACCGGTTCCTTTCAATGGGCATTCCTGTTTTTTGCCGTGTCGCTGGCCTTGGCCGGAGCGCTGATGCTGACATTGAAGCGGCGCTGAGAATTCGCGCGCTGCTGTGGTTATCATCGACCTGTCAAGTACGGCGGCGGGAGTCTTCGCACCAGGCCGCAGCATATCCTGCCGGTTCAACACTTCATAGACAGGAGGCGTTTGATGTCAAAAACCGTTACACTCAGCCGTTTGCAATGCCTGATATTGGGAATATGCGTGTCTGCACTGTTTTTCAGTGTTCCTTCGTGGTCGCGCGGCCAAGATCTAAAACAGCAGGAATTTACGGATCGGTATACGCATACGGTATTTATGAATTGCACGGGACAATTGGACAACTATGCTTTGCTTTTTGTCGCCGAGGGAATAGAGGTCATGTTCGACAATTCAAAAAAATATAAAGGGCCGCTGCGGGTGTATTTGCCGCCAGGCTTCCGGGAGCTGCAGTCGAGGCTGGACACAACCAGAGGATTCACGACCTATACCACCGAATATGAAAAAACAGCCGCTGCCTTTGCACCCGGTGAAAAATATCTTTTGTCCGTGACATTGGGCGACAAGGCGGCGGTCCATTTTATTAAAAAGCTGGGCGAGACGGAAACAAAGGACATTGATGAAAAATATTCCGGTTTGCTCAAGAAAAAAGACGGGTTGGATTTCCGGACCACCCAATTTGCCGCTTCGTTGGAGAGACTGACGTATTCGGAAAACCTTGACTGCAATCCCTGCTTTTTACCCGTTTTGAATAAGCTGGCGTTTTTAACCGGAGGCTATGATCGCGCTATTGTTGTAATCACTCCGGGGGAAAATCTCTGGGAACGGGCGGTTATTCCGGAACAATATCCGCTCAAGGGTGCTGGCTCTTTTGATTGGATGCCTGATGGAAAATCTGTCGTGTGTGTTATTGAAAAAGAGGAGGGCACATGGAACATTGCCAAGCTTGAAGCGGTGCCCGGAAAACTGCAATATGAAAAACGCAACGAAAAAAACATTGCCGAAGCCGCGGAAATAAATATTGAGCAGTATCAACCGGCTGTGGTGGTGGACACGAAAGACTGGGTTTTGAAATGGTCCAGGCCGCGGCTTTCCCCGGACGGCGCGATGCTGTATTTTGACTATGAACTGAACGGGAAATGGAATATGGCGGCAAAAGATTTGCAAAACGGCCTTGTTTCCGCGCTGGGAGAGGGGAGCCGTCCTGCGGTAAGCAATGATGGGAATTGGCTGGTGTATGTGGATCGCGGAGGCTTGTATGCCAAACCATTGCCGTTTGGCGATGACAATTCCGGCCTGGCCCTGGTGGAGGATAAGAATTATACTTGTGAAAACCCTGAATGGTCGCCGGATGACAAGTATGTCGCATTCCAGGCGAAGTTTAAAAACGAATGGCGAAGCGAAGAACTGTACATGGTGAGTTTCGGGAGCAAAAAATTACTGCCGCTGACGCAGGGCGGCAGCATGAGTTGTTATGAACCAAACTGGGGCAGTGACGGGTATGTCTATTTCCGGGCGAAACAAGACAAGGGCAGCGAAAGTTCGGATATCTGGCGATTAAAACCTGTTTGTGAATAGAAGGCGGAACCCTTTGCATCACAAGCAGGATTCATTCTGATTTGGAGGCGCGTACATGCGCAGCATGCTATGCATAATCAGTCTGCTGCTGTTTTTCGCCCTTGCCGCCCAGGCGGCGGTGTATACGGTTGACTACCCGTCCGACGGCGGAGCAGGAACCCTGCGGCAGGCCATCCTGGATGCGAATGCCAATTCCGGACCGGATGTCATCTATTTTAATTCCCTGACGGATACCGTGCAGGTGTTGACTGATTTGCCACCGATGACAGACGTGGTTTGTATTGAGGGGAATGGCCAGACAGTGGCTGCCAACAGCACGGCGGTTGAATTGCTTACTTTGGACACCGCCTTGCCGGGCAGCAGCGGCAGCACTTTGACCGGCCTGGCCATTATCCGGGGAAACTCCGGTATCCGCCTTTTATCCAACGGCAATATCGTCCGCAATTGCAGAATAGGGACGGATTGGCAGGATACAGCCGGGGAGGGCAATACCTACGGTATAAGAATTACGGGTAACAACAATTATATCGGCGGGGATCGTTTGAACCAACAGGGAAATGTCATTGCCGGGAACAGCGCTGTCGGGCTTTATCTTGACACGGGTTCGGAAAACATTATTTGCGGAAATCTCATCGGCGTGAATGCCGGGCAGACAGCCGCCTTGCCTAATGAAAACGGCGTCTGGCTTTTGGCCAATGGAAACACCATGGGTATTCCCGGCGCGGGGATGGAAAACATTGTGGCCGGAAACCGCTACGACGGCATTGCCCTGATGGGTTCGGCAAACGTGGTGCAGAACAATTTCATCGGTTATTGCCCGGACACCAAAAACTATTTCAGCAATTCCCCGGGCCTCTACATCAGCGCCGACTGGAATCTCATTGGCGGCGATATCAACACCCTGGAGCGCAATGTCATTGCCGGCAATACCAGGAATGCGATCGGCATCCAGGTAAGCGGCTCTGGAAACACCATATGCGGGAACTTTATCGGCGCGGATGAAACCGGCAGTGCGCCGGTTGCCAACTGCCTCGGTGTTTACCTGGGCGGAAACCACAATCTGCTGGGTGGGAGCAATGCCGCCGGGCTGCAAAGGGGGAATATCATCTCCGGCAACAGCCAAGCGGGCGTGGATGTGGGAGGCGCGGGCAATACTGTGGTAGGAAATTATATTGGCCTGGACCGGGCCGGGACCGGCGCTTTGCCTAATCAGACGGGAATAGTATTTTCAGGAGCTGCGGGGACGGATTGTTACCTGGGGGGTTCTGATCCGCATCTGCGCAATGTCATTTCCGGAAACACCAATTATGGAATATGCAAGACCGGCGATGCTGCCGCCATCATCCGGGGGAATTTGATTGGCACGGATGCTGCCGGCAGCGCCCGCGTCAGCAACGGATATGTGGCCGTTTATTTATATCAAACACAAAATTGCCTGCTGGGCGGGCCGGTTCTCCAGGACCGGAATGTCATTTGCGACAATTCCATTGGCATAGACGTGTATCAGGCGGCGCCGCAATCCAACACGGTCATAGGGAACTGGATCGGCGTCCTTGGCAACGGCGCCGTCCAGTCGCCTGCCGGCGTGTTTGGCGTTAATCTGTTTTCAGGCGCAACCGGAAATTTTATCGGCGCCAAAACCGAAGGCGGCAATCTCATCAGCGGCTGGCAGACAGGTATTAATGTGGATGGCCTGGGAAGCAGCAGGAATGGGTTTTATGGCAATACCATCACCGCCTGCCTAATCATGGGGATCGATCTGGGAGGAGATGGCCCGGGGGCCTCATCCGGGGCCAATGAGGACAAACAACCACCCGGCAATATCTATGCAGACGTTAATGGCGTTTCAGGAAGTGCGGCGGCGTTTGATTATATTGAAGTATTCCAGGCGGAAAAAGGCGCGGGCCAGTACGGGGGGAGCCTGCGGTTGCTCAATAGCATTACCGCAGATGCCGCCGGCCATTGGGGACCGGTCTCTATTACGGGGGTGAACGCGGGCGATTATATCTGCGCCGCTGCCTCCAGCCCGCAGAACAACACCTCGGAATTTTCGCAAAATGTTTTGGTGGCGTCAGCAGTGCTTTATACACCCACCATCAGCCCGACGGCCTCCCATACCCCGACCCGCACACATTCAAGCACCATGACCGATACACCGACCATTTCGCCGACCTTGACCGCCTCTTTGACCGCCACCGAAAGCCTGACGATCACCGAAACCTCTACGATTACCATGACCTCTACCATTAGCCCGACCAACACCGTCAGTCCAACCATGACCCCCACGGGCACCATTACCCTGACTGCAACAGCCACCCCGACCATGACCATCACACCCACCTCAACCCCCACATCCGTCTCGGCGGAGGATATGCTGGGGAGCAAAACAGCGCTGGCCTATCCCAATCCAGGCAAGGATACCATGACCTTCCTGGTGGCATGCGGGCAGCCGTCGGAAATAACCATCCTGATCTATAATTCCGCGGCTGAATGCATTGCCCAATTGCATGCCGCCAATACCTCGACATTGGTTTGGGATTGCAGCCAGGCGGCCCCTGGCATCTATTTTGCCAGGATATCGGTCAACCACAAGCAAAGAGCAATCATGAAACTGGGTGTGGTGAAATAAAACGGATTGAAAAGTCTGAATGTAAAAACGCCCGTGCATTCAAAACAACAACAGCAGGCACTGGCCGCGGAAGCATTTTCCTGATAAAGGATGCATTCTCATACTATGAAAATAAAATTTTTCATCGGAATATTCTTATGCATTGAACTGTTTGATGAGCTGGTCGGCAGCGGCATGGATGCAGCCTGGCCGATGATCAAGCGGGAAATGGGCCTGACCTATACCCAAATCGGATTATGCCTGGGGCTGCCGGCCATGGTGTCGGCTCTGGCTGATCCTTTTACCAGCCTGCTTGGCGATATCGGGCGCAGGCGCCTGGTGGTGCTGCTGGGGGGAATGGCATTTTCCGCTGCTTTGCTCCTGCGCGGAGCCAGCCCGTCTTTTATGCTGCTCTTGGTTTCACTGATTGTATTCTATCCTGCGTCAGGCGCTTTTGTGAACCTGACCCAGGCCAGCCTGATGGATTTGGAGCCCCGCAGGCGCGAGCTCAACATGGCGCGCTGGACTTTTTGGGGATCTGCGGGGATGCTGCTCGGCCCCTTGCTGGTAAGCGGGATTTTGTTTCTCGGACTGTCATGGCGTTATTTTTTTTTGGCCGCAGGGGGCATGGCGTTCTTGGCCGCTTTATGGCAATGGCGGGTCGTGCCCCGGCATGAAAACAACCGGGTTTCCCTGCGGAATGCCGCGGCTGCCATCGCCGAGGCTTTCAAAACCAAGAGTATTCTGCGCTGGCTGGTTTTAATTCAGGCAGGAGACTTGATGGTGGATGTATTAATGGCCTTTCTGGCATTATATTTTGTCAACGTGGGCAAGGTGTCGCCCGCACAAGCCGGACTGGCTGTCGGGGTTTGGACCGGCGTGGGCCTGCTGGGGGATTTTCTCTTGATTCCGCTTCTGTCACGGGTCAAAGGCTTGGCGTACCTTAAAATCAGCGCTGGCGTCATGTTGGCGCTTTTTCCGGCGTTTTTACTCGTCCCCTGGTTTTGGCTCAAACTGGTACTGGTCGGCTTGCTTGGCTTTTTCAATTCCGGCTGGTATGCCATTTTGCAGGCGCAAATATATGAAATGCTGCCCGGCAGAAGCGGAACCGCCATGGCATTGTTTAATATATCGTGCCTGGCAGGCGCAATTATCCCGGTATTGCTGGGATTCATTGCCGAAACGTATGGTTTGTCCGTCAGCATGTGGCTGCTTTTGTCAGGCCCCCTGGCAATGCTGTTGGGGATTAGAAAAAAGGATATATGCTTTGATAGATCCGCGCCAAGCGCGGGCTAAACAATGCGCTGCGATGGAAGGATGGGGCATGCACCGGGCCCTGTTGCACCACCGCCGGGGAGACGGAAACCATATACAACAAACAGTCTGGGATGCGCAAACAGGACAATTGCGGGAACATAAGAATCCACTCGCCTGAAAAAATGACACCATAATGTGCCACGGATGACTGTGGTGGAAGGGACCCGCTGGGCCGCAACGCATATGCATGAACGGGAATAAAAACACTAAAATATTTGAAAACGCTTGTATATCCGGCAAATAGGAGTAAAATTCGGGGAAAGATGCCTGGAGGCCGGACTATCCCCAATACAGGAGGGCAACATGCCTGCCAAGAAAAAAAGCGCTAAAAAGAAAGCCGTGAAAAAAGTTGCGAAAAAAGCCGTAAAAAAACGCGCTGTCCCGAAAAAGCCGCGCATGGTATGCTTTGAATGCGGCCGGGAAATGATCGTGGACAAGTGGGGCGTGGCTGAAAACACCATGATCTGCTGCGGCAAAGAGATGGTTGAAAAATAATTGGCAGCAGAGGGACATTTTACAGAGAAACGGAAGATTAGGGCTGAATGTACAGCAGGGTTTTTCAGGACCTGGACGGATACCTGTGGAAATACGCTATATGATCCGAAACAGGTCCGGACGCTTTAATGTTTTGGGGATACAGTGCAAACAGACGCGCTGTATCCCCGTCTTTTTATTGCACGATGGCAATCTTTAAGGTGCCTTTAACTTCGCCCGCCTTGCGCACGCGCGCCAGATAGATGCCCGGCGCCGTGCCGCCGCAATCCCACGCCAGGGTGTGGCCCTGCCCCTGGGCAAAGTTGCCTTCCAGTTTTACGATCTGTTCGCCGGCAAAGTTATAAATCTCGATAGCGACTTCCATTTCCTGCCCGGTGTGGAAGACAAAGGTCATTTGGTCCTGCGCCGGATTGGGAAAGGCCAGCGCCGGTTTGCCGCGCAGGTCCACCTGGGCCAGGGCATTGGTCGGGGTGACCGTGAGGGTGGGAGTGGCGGTGGGAGTGGGCGTGATGGTGGGCGAGGGGGTGAAAGTCGGGCTGGCGGTCATGGTGGCTGTCGGGGTGAAGGTGGGCGTGGTGGGCAGAATTTGGACTTCCACTTCCTCGCTGAGAATGGAGGAATTATTGTTGGTGTCCGTGGCAATGGCGCAGACATACTGCCCCGGGGACAATCCGCCGGGGGTCATCTGCCAGTGGCCGCTGATGCCGTCTGCCGTGGTGCTGCCGATGAACCGGACAGGATCCGGGTATGTGCCCAAACCATCATCGCACAAGAAGACTTCTATAAAATCATTGGCCTGGGCTGCGCCGGAAACAAGGCCTGGATCCGCATACAAATTGACGGGAGCCGGTTGATTGTTATTGGCTCCGGCAAGGATGCCAATGGGCGCGTTGGAGGTGGTGGTGAGGGTATTGCCGAAGAAACCGTTATTGGCGACGGTTGCGTCCGTGCGTATGCCTGCGTCCCAGCCGCAGATCAGGTTGCCCTGGCCAGCGCCCGGGAGCCCGAGATAATTGCCGTTGCCGTTGTTGAAATAATACACGCCTGAAAAACCGGCGCTGGCTTGTACGCTGCCGTCCGCCAATACGCCGATAAAGTTACCCACCATGGTGTTGCCGCTGGCATATCCTTCTGCTCTCGCGCCGACGCTTGAGGAACAGATGATGTTTCCCTGGCCTGCCGCCGTGCCGCCGATCAGGCAGTAATCCGTGTCCAACAAATTGATGGCGATGCCGGCGGAGAATACAGACAAACCATCCGCGGCAGTGCCCAGGTAATTGCCCTGCACCACGCAATCCCGGGTGTTGAACATCCTCAGGTCGATGTTGGTATTGCCGGCAATGACATTGCGCAGCAAAGCCGAGTTGCCGCCCACGTAGGTCGACGGGCTGCTGACAGAGAGGCCGTAGTAATTGGGCAGAACTGCGTCGCCGGTGCGGTTTAAGCCGACGATGTTTCCGCACACTGTATTGCCCCCGCCGTCAGACACCAGAATGCCGCTGGTGTTGTTACCGGACACGACATTGCCGGTAAAGGGGAACCCCGTGCTGCCGCCGATCAGGTTGCCGTAGCCGATGACATGGATGCCGAGCGAGTTTGGCAATGCGCTCAGGCCATTGTCCTGCGTTCCCACGTAGTTTCCCTGAATGCGGTTGTTCCACCCGTTGAAAATATACACGGTGGTGGAACCGGTCTGGGTGTTGCCGGAGAGCACATTGCGTTCCAAAGACAAAAGATCCCCGCCAATGAGGTTGTTGTCGCCGTTGAAAATATAAAGGGCATAGGTGCCGTTGGTCATGGCTGCCTGCAAAGCATCGTCGTTGCAGCCGATAAAATTGTTCTGAATGACGTTGTTGCTCGGCCGCGGATCGCCGTCGACGCCGCGCCATAAGAAGATGCCGTATTGGGCGTTGCCGCCGATAATATTGTGGTGATCGACCGCCGGCAGGCCGATGGTTTGCCCCTGCGCGCATTGATAGAGGCAGATGCCGACCCTTTGATTGCCCAACATCACCTGGCGGTCTGCGGAAAGGCCTATGACATTGCCGCAAATCGTGTTGCCGAAGCAGTTGTTGGTGTGGAGGAGGAGGCCGTAATAGCTGTTGCCGGAAATCACGTTGCCTTCGCCGTCATTCAAGGAGCGGTCCCCGCCGATGAGGGTGTAGGAAAGGGCGTTCGCAAAAATGCCGTAACTGGCGTTGTGCAGGGCATTTTGGCCGCTGGAATCCGTGCCGATATAATTGCCCCGGATGCGGTTGCCAAAGACCGGGGTGGTGGAATCCACATGAATGCCCGCGCCGATGTTGCCTGAAATCACATTGCGCTCTGCGGCCGTGGAACCGCCGATGTCATTGTAATGTCCTGACAAATTAATGCCGTAGGTCATGCCCAGACCGGTGTTGTCTTCCCAATCCGTGCCCAGGCGGCAGTTGGTGATGCGGTTGCAATTCGTGGTGATGCGAATGGCGGCTATTCCGCCTCCGCCGGCATTATAAACAGCCATGCCGGTTAAAGTGCTGCCGTGGCTGCTGCTGGCGAGCACAAAAACACTGTTGGCCGTGTTGGAGGCAATGGTCTGGCCTTTGCCGTCAATATGCACGCGTCCGTCGACGGTCAGCTGGCCTGAGGTCAGGGTGATGATGCCGAGATTGGGCTGGAAATCAATATAATCCGCCTCCGGGGTTCCATTGGCGGTGGTGACCGCCTCGCGCAGGCTTCCGCCCCCGCTGTCCGCGGCGGTGGTCACCGTGATATCCTGCGCCCGGAGTGCCGGCACACTGGCTAAAAATACCAACAAAATAATTCCCGTACCCACTCGCATTCGCGGTATCATTTTGCAGCCTCCGTCAGTGTATTTTATTCTTGGTTTTTTGGAAGACAGCCCTAGAGGTGGGGTGTCGCATCGCAGGCAGGTTCTACTATAGCACAAACCCGGAATCATCGACAACTACTATCCGCGGTGAAGCGTGCGCGCGGGTTTGGCAGTGTATTGTGGTTTGACAAGCGGGGTGCAATAAGTATAATATGGGCTTGCCTGGGCCGATGCAGTGGTGAAGTACGGCGTAAAAAATGAGGGAGGTGCGGATTTCATGGATGCCGGCATGAAGAAGAAAAGCGCCAGTCCGACCCGCAGGTCAGCGGGCGGCGCTGCGGGAAAAAGCAATGCGGGTGCTGCCGCGAAACAAACGGAGAATACCGTCAAACGCGAGGCCGGGCCCAAAGCGGATGGGATCACCCTGGAAAACATGATCCGGGAACGGGCGTATCAAATTTGGGAGGAGACCGGACGGGAACACGGCAATGACATGGATATATGGCTGCAGGCGAAAAAAGAAATTCTCGCCCAAGTGAAGAAAACTACATAAGAAGCAATGCGCCCTCCGGGCGCGCAGACCGTGTCGGCATGCGTCCGTTCGGGTGATGCTTTTCTCCTCCGGGCAAAGCGGAGCGCTCAGCGCCGGCAAGGTCGTGTCTGAATGAAAACGAATGCAAAAACGAGACGCTTCGGCGGCTTGCTCAAACGCAGGGCAATACGCGGATAAAAAAGCGGATTAACAGGCAAATGCTTTTTTGCTTTCATGCTGCCTGTGGTGGAAAAACATTTCTTTGCTATAATAAGCCAATTGCGTCCCGGACGCTGTCTGCCGGCGCGTTCTCGTGAGGAGATATACCCATGCCAAATGTACTGGTGACCGGCGCTGCCGGTTTTATCGGCTCCCATGTGGCCCAGCACTGCCTGGATCTGGGCATGGAAGTGGTGGCCACGGATGATCTGTCAGGCGGTTTTTTGGAAAATGTTCCGGCCGGCGCCACCTGGATCCAGGGGGATTTGCAGGATGCGCAATTTGTGGGTTCTTTATGGACGAAGTTCGGACCTTTTGATACCGTATATCACATCGCCGCCTATGCGGCCGAGGGCTTGTCACATTTCATCCGCCGCTACAATTATCAGAACAACCTGCTGGCCTCCATTCATCTCATCAACGAATCCGTGAAAAACGGGGTGAAATGTTTTGTCTTCACCTCTTCCATCGCCGTGTACGGCACCAACCAGCTGCCCATGACCGAAGGCCTGACACCACAGCCGGAGGATCCGTACGGCATTGCCAAATACGCGGTGGAATTGGATCTGAAAGCCGCGCATGAAATGTTCGGATTGAATTACATCGTTTTCCGGCCTCATAATGTCTACGGCGAGCGGCAGAATATCAGCGACAAGTACCGGAATGTCATTGGCATTTTTATGAACCAGGTTTTGCACCGCCGGCCCATGAGCATTTTCGGGGACGGCAGGCAGACCAGGGCCTTTTCCTACATTGACGATGTGGCGCCGGTCATCGCCCGTTCGCCGCTGGTGCCGGACGCTTTGTGCCGGACGTTTAATATCGGCGCGGATACGCCCTATACAGTACTGGCTTTGGCCGAAGAAGTGGCCAGGGCCTGCAAGGTAAAATGCCGGGTGGTGCACCTGGAAGCGCGCAATGAAGTCGAACATGCCTTTGCGGATCACTCCCTCCTGCGCCAGATTTTCCCGCCGGAGCGGGATCCCGTTTCCTTGGAACAGGGCCTGCGCCGGATGGCGGCCTGGGCCAGGGCGAGGGGCCCCCAGCAGCAGGTTCAATACGACCAGATTGAAATCGAACAAAACCTGCCACCGAGCTGGAGATCACGCTAGTGGACATTTCTGTCGTTGTTTCCAACTTCAACGGCGCCGCTTATCTGGAAAAACTCCTTTCGTCCTTGCGAAGACAAAAAGGCGTGGACCTGGAAAT
Source organism: candidate division FCPU426 bacterium (assembly GCA_016929575.1). Taxonomy (GTDB): domain Bacteria; phylum Oederibacteriota; class JAAXVQ01; order JAAXVQ01; family JAUVAV01; genus JAFGIQ01. The sequence goes on along the minus strand of JAFGIQ010000097.1, from coordinate 1,272 downwards.
CATCGTGGTGGACAGAAACAGCACGGACGGTTCATTGGACATGCTTGCCCGCACCGCCGGTGTGCGCATCATATCCGAACCCCCGCAAACCGGCCTGGCGGCAGGGTATGCCCGCGGCCTGGCGGCCGCCAGGGCCGAGCTGGTCTTTTTTTGCAATGAAGATCTTTACCTGGAAGAAAATTGCCTTCAATATTTAAGGGCGGCCATTGCCCTGGAAAAACGCATCTGCGCGGCGGATCCCTGGCAATGGGATTATGCGGGGGTGAAAAGAATTCATGGCGGGACGCGCTTTCGCAAAGTGCGCTGGGCCCTGCATTCGTCCCATGCGTTCAGGGAGTACTCTTTTCAGGAAGAACTGCCGGCCGGCGGGCTGATTCCTTTTGCCTGTGCAGGCGCCTTTATGATTCACCGCCGGGCCATGGAGGAGGCAGGAGGCTGGGACACCACTTTTTTTATTGATAACGAGGATGTGGACCTCTTCCTGCGCCTGTGGCAGAAAGACTGGTATGCTGTCAATGTCCCGCAGGCGCGGGTTTTCCATGATGTTGGCGGCTCGCTCAAGCAACGGCTTCCAGGCACCAAGACCACGGTGAGCCGGCGCCGCTACCTTTCCGACTGGTCCAGCAAGGTTATCCTTGCCTGCAAGTATTTCAGCTGGCCGCAGATCATGATCAGCCTGGCCAACGGCATTGTCCGCCAGTTGAACAATCTACGCCACCTGCGCCTGAAACTATTTTTTTGGGACTGGGAGGCTGGCTGGGAAGTGCTCCGGCGCTTGCCCGGCGCCCTGGCTTTCCGCCGGAGCCACTGCCGGGAAAACCGGGCGCGGCCTGGACAGGATTTTTTTACCTGGGAAGCCTACCAAACCAAACGGTTGTCACACTGATTTGCTATAGTGGGTACGCCAACAGGCCGGCATGGAAAAACCGGGCGGCCTCACTTGCATCCGGACGGATAAAAGTGAATAAACAATTATGGAGGTGGAGGGTATGCGGAAATGGTTTGTGATTGGAGGAGCGGCGGTGGTGGCATTGGTATTGGCGGCGGTATTTCTTTTGCGGGGTCCGGATATGGCGCAGTACGATTTTCTGCTTTCGCCCCGCATCACTGTTCTCCCTGAACAAAGAGTGCTGGAAGTGGAGTTTGAAGGAACGCTGGAAATGGTCATGAAAGATGCATTCATGCAGGCTTTTAAGACATACTATAGAATGAAAGGCGTGCCCAAAGGACCGAAACAACCGGCTCCCCGCGCCCGCTTTGTTATTCCCGCTG
>JAFGIQ010000007.1 GCA_016929575.1 candidate division FCPU426 bacterium | reverse complement strand
GTCCTGGGCTGGGAGCGTTCCTGGAATTTTCTCGCCCTGGCCCGCATGGAGGGTGAAAAAATAGAGGAAAGGTATGCCTACGGAGCCGCCTGGGCCGGCTTTTCATCCGGCGGCGACATTGAAGCGCGCACGGCCAACCGGCCGGAACCGGAATATGTTTTTAGGGATTCCCAAAACGCCTTTATCCTTTCCGGCGCCAGCAGTCTGGGTAAAAACATGGCCGTGGGCGTGAACTGCAAATATTTAAGCCATGCCTTGGACACGGGATTTGGTTCCGGGATGGGAGTGGATCTGGGCTTCTGGCACCACCCCTTTTTGCATACGGCCTGGGGATTGATGCTGCAGGACATCTACAGCCAGCTGGGCTGGGGGGATGAGCACACAGACCGCCTGCCCCTTTACCTGCGCGCCGGCGCAGCCCAGCAAATGCTGGATGAGGCATTGCTTTTATCCGGCGACCTGGGATTGGAATGCTTTCAGGCCGCCGGCGCAGTGAGGGATATCCGCTATCATCTCGGAGCCGAATACAGGATAGCCGGGCAGTGGAGTGTGCGCGCCGGCCTGGATTCAGGAAGATGGACATTGGGCGTTGGCGGCCGTTTGCTGCTGGGGAATTTTGCCTGGCTGCAGATTGATTATGCCGCGGCCGGTGAACGGCTGCCTGCCGAAGGCATCACGCATTTTATCTCCCTGGCCGCGCATTTTCTGCCGTGAAGACGGGACCAAGCAGGAGCAAAGCCATGAAGGATCCCAAAACCGCGCTTTTATACGGCATACGGCAATTGCGGCGGCAGGTGGAGAGACGCCTGAAGGAAGACGGAGGGGCGGATGTTTTTTACCGCCCGCTGCCTGCCGAGCGCGGCCATGGCCGCGCGCCGGCGGACCAGATGGATGCCAGCCAAAAAGCGCTGTGGCAGATGGCCCAAAGCGTAAGGCACTGCAGCAGCTGCCCCTTGAGCAGGACCCGCAAGCGGGTGGTGTTTGGCGAGGGGGATTCGCGGGCGCAATTGGTTTTTGTGGGGGAAGCGCCGGGCATGGAGGAAGACCGGGAGGGACGCCCTTTTGTGGGGGCCGCCGGTCAATTGTTGACAAAAATTATTGCCTCCATCGGGCTTAAAAGGGAGCAGGTCTATATCTGTAATGTGCTGAAATGCCGGCCGCCTGGAAACCGCAATCCTGCGCCAGCAGAAATAACCGCCTGCAAAACCCACTTGACCCGGCAGCTGCAGATTCTGCGCCCGAAAATCATTTGCGCCCTGGGCACATTCGCAGCCCAGACTTTATTGAATTCCCAGGAACCGATCGGGCGGCTGCGGGGCAAAACATACGCATACGAGACCATCCCTCTCATTCCGACTTTTCATCCTGCTGCACTTTTGTACCATCCCCAGAACAAGCGCTTGGTTTGGGAGGACATGAAGCGCATTGCCGAAATCCTGCAATTGCCCGTGGCAGCGCCTGAGGCCAGGCGCAAAAGCGGGGAGACGGGATAGTGCTGCAGGACGCCAGGATGGAGAAATATCAACGTCGCATAATCATGCGCTAAATAAAAAAACAATTGCATTATTCCAGTATAAGGTGTATATCCTGCGTGGTGAAATTGGTTGCCAAGAAGTCACCATCCCACTATACATCGTTGCCACTATATTCCATCGATCGCCCATGCGATAAAAGACATCTCCGGCAATAGCAGTGCAATTTGGAAAGCAAATGAGATTTTTAGTTAAGTGGAAAATTATTTGGAAAAGCCCATGTTTTATTACTATTTTTTCAATCGTTAAATTAACACTTAAGCTATAGTGTTTAACTTTAAATATAACAAAAAATATCAATATTTTTATTGACATATACAACATATAGATATTACTATATTAAAATGCACCACATATCATGGAGGATTTTGTCTTGAGAGCGTGGTTCACTTCATCATTTTGGGATGATGATGGTTTGCTGCTAAAGGCAATGATGGTATTTGCCTTGTTAATACTGTTGCTTATCCTATTGTTCGGGCCGCCGCAGTATTCTTCACGGGTGGTATCAGCCGGCGGCTTCATGGTCCAGCCCGGGATATTTTTATCCCAAAACATTGCGCCCATGGTAAAAATACCCCCCAAACCACACGTCCTCTATTTAACGGAAAAACCGGGGTTCCCGCCAGTAATGGAAAACACCCCGGTGCCAACTCCCACTCCGGCTGGAGGCGGAATTCTGCGGAAGATTGCTTTTGCCTCCAACCGCGCGGACGGCAGGTACTACCAGCTGTATATGATGGATGCCGACGGCAATCATTTGGAACGATTGCTTGAATCAAATAGTTTTGACCGTGACCCCCATTTTTCCTACGACGGCACCCGCATTGCTTTTACCTCCAACCGCTCGGGCACATACCAGATTTATGTTCTGGACATGGCCACGCGGGCGGTTCGGCAAATCACCCGCGGTCCGGAGGACAAGACGAATCCCTTCTGGAGCCCCAATGACCAGCAAATCCTCTTCACCATGCACACGCACGAGTCCGCAGAGCTGGGCATCATGCAGGCAGACGGCAGCCACCTGCAGCGGCTTACCCAAAACTTCGGCCACAGCCACGGGTATGGTTTTTCAAAAAACGGCGGCATGATATCCTTCGAGAGCAGCATGCACAACCGCAGTGAGATTTTTATCTATGATCTGATGGAAAAAAAAGCCATGCCCCTCCTGGAGAACGACGAATTGACCTACCAGGGCGATCCGGTTTTCTCCCCGGCGGAAAACAAACTGGTCTTCAGCTCCAACTGCCTGGAACGCCTTACCCGGCAATTGTATGTTTATGATTTCACCTGGCACAAATATTACCGGGTGACGGATGACGAGATGGACAAGGATGACCCCATTTTTTCCCCGGACGGAAGCAAAATCGCCTATGTTGCGCGCTGGGAAAACGCCTGGAACATTTTTATCATGGATGCGGACGGCAAGCATGTGCGCAATCTGACCAAATCCTATTATGACAACATGGTGCCAAGCTGGCGCTGACCGGACAGGTTGCGGCCAGGCTGACGGCAGCAGACATTATGCTTGACGGCGGATTGAAAGGGAGTAAACTAAACAGACGAAAAAAACCCTGCCGCTGCTCCGGACAGATGGATTGTCGCCAAGCGCCTTGGCGCGTGGCCAAGCAAACCGCCGCCTTCATTCTGCGGAGCGGTTTTCATATACTTCAACCAGACAAAGGGGGAGAGACAAAAAATGAAAAAACTGCTGGTACCACTGCTTGCATCCGGCTTTCTTTTCAGCGTGACCATGCTGGCTTCAGCTGCCACGGCCAAACCCGCCGCCAAGGAGGCGCCAAAAGCAACGCCCAAACCTGCGCCGGCGCCGATTCCGCAGGCAAAACCAGCGGCAAGTAAAACCAAGTCGGTCAATCAGATTGAGTCCATGCAGCCGGGTTTTGCCTTCAACGGCGGCATTGACATCAAAATATTCGATATGATCAACGCCGGTTTTTTGGAAACATCGGACTGGTATTTTTATCCCGTGTACCGCCTGCAAATGGCCAATGTTTTTGACAAGCAAAATTTCGGCCTCTTCGCGGACCTGGAAAAACCCGGTTATGCCAACATTACCTATCCTTTTATCAAAGTCAATGAATTGTATGCAAAATTCCAGCAGGACACTTTTTATGTCAAGCTCGGCCGCCAGGTTTTTGGCGACAAGGACGATCTCCTGCTGGGCCTGCAAAATGATGCGATCAGCGTCGGTTTTGACCTGGGGAAGACGGATCTGCTTTTTTTCCTGGCCCGGACCCAGATTCTGGCGCCATGGAACACCGGAGGCAACATCGAAAGCGTCATTGGTTTTGTGCCCACCTTCACCCTGGGCGATACCATGGGCTTGCGCGGCTACCTGCTGATCGGCATGGAGCCCATCACCATCACCACCGGCACGCCGCCGAACCTGGATACCGAGGATAGCGTCAACACCATCATCCACGCGGGCGGCAAGTATGCATTGGATATGCCGGCCGGCCCGGCCGCGAATTTCGGCCTGGACGCGCAGCTGGGCGTTCAATTTGGCATGGCCAAGACCGCTGCGGATGATTCCATCGATGCCATGGGACTGGGGATGAAGCTCGACGCGGAATATGCCTCGCAGCTGGAGACATTTGGTTTTGCAGTCGGCGGGCATATTGTCTACACCAGCGGCGATCCGGATCCCCTGGTCAATACCAAGTGCGGATTTGCCAGTTCCAACGCCTTGCCCGGCTCCGGGCCAGGGCTTTTTTCCAAGATACAAGACGGCGCCGGACCTTATACCTACCTGGACGGACATCTGGTCAGCCCCAAAATCCAAAATTACGCCGGCGTCATGGCCATCGGCGTGACCGGGGAAATTTCCTTCCAGACCGTTACCCCGGGCTTGGGCCTGTGGATTTACTCCAATACGGATGACGAGGGAGAAAGCCTGGGCACGGAGCTGGATGAATGGGTGGTGTGGCGGATGTCCGACATTGTGTCTTTCTATCAGGAGGCCGCTTTATTCATACCCAACCGGGACGGCATCGGCTGGCCGCCATCGCCTGCCGATGCTCCGAAAAGCGCCGTGAAATTAATGGTCGGCAGCGCGATTCAGTTTTAATACCACCGTGAAGGCGCCGTGCTTTTGGCGCGGGGAGTTTCAAAAAGATTGTTTTATCTTGTGAGGTGAGACCATGAGCAAAAAAGCGGTTGTGGGAATGGGCGGATTGTTGTTGCTGGCGGGAATGGCAATGATGGCCGGCTGCTTCACTGCGCCGACCTCGCCCCTGGTGACAACCAGCGGCGGCAGCGGGGGGGGGATTGATGGTGTGGACGCGGGCGGGGACGGCGACACCCCCACGATGCCGGACCCAACCGGGCAGCCCCGGACCATCAGCGGAACCGTTGCGAATTCCGCCGGCGGGTATATTGTCATCTATGCGGAACCAGAGGGCGGCGCCGTCAGCACGCCGTATACCATGCGTACCGGAGACGGGGCTTTCACCATCATCGATGTGCCGGGCGGCACCTATGAAGTGTATGCCACCGAAGGGATGCAAAGCAGCAACCGGGTAAATGTCAGCATCAGCGAAGACGGATCAGCAGAAGGCGTGAACCTGCGTTTCTGATGGGAGAGGCGGCCCGCTCAGCATCATGGAGAGGATGCCCCCCATTGCATTTTTACATTGAGGAAAGCCCCGGCTGCCTGACCTGCCTGCGGCGGGGGACGCCGGGCCGCGGCCTTTAGCAAACACCACCATGACCAGGGATCAAGGGATGAAAACCAGCCTTAGCAAGCACCCGCAAAACCTGTTGGCCGTTACCGCGGTAATGGCATGTTTGGCTGCGCTGGTAGCGGCACAGCCTGCGGCTGCCAACAGCATGCCGGAGCGGTTGCGGGAAGCGGGTTTCCAATGCCAAAGCGCGCAGTGGACCACGCATACCGTGCGCCGCGAAGGAAAAAACACAGTGGAATTCCAAAGCCAGGTGTGGCTGTCCCGGGACAAATACTGCATGGAAGCCAAAGATCCCAAGCAAGGCAAAACCATGGTCTATCTGGACACGGGGAAGGAAAAATACCTTTGTACTCCGGATGAGAAAAAAGCCGTCCGTCTCACGCCGGTGCTGCAAAGCATGTATGCGGGTTTTCTCAACAGCGACATGATCGCCCAGCACGCCCTGCAGCGCAAGCAGGCGAAAGTGATCGGACAAGAAAACCTGGACAACAAACCCTGCGAAATCGTCACCTATCAAAGTGTATTGGATACAGGCGAAGAGACGGTTGCTGTTCAGGTCAAGGAATGGATTTGGCGGGAGAAAAACATCCCTTTGAAAAGCGTGATCAAGATACCGCCCTCCACCATGAGGATAGGATCTGCGACCGTGGATGTGCCTGCCTCGGAAACAATGACAACCATAGCGGACTTGGTGTTGGACCAGCCGATTCCGGACTCCCGGTTTATGCTGCCGGCGGGAACACAACTGGCTGACCAGAAATCCACGCCAGGAAAAGGGCCCTAATGAAAGGGCGCAAAGTTTTATTGCCGTCATAAACCAAAAACCGCTTGACGCTCACACCTTTTATGGAATCTCCCGGGCACGGCTTTTTAAACCGATGGGCAGACGTCCTTTAATTGTTTGCCACCGCAGGCAAAACAGCTTCTCCTTGTTCCGCGGCGTGCGCTTTACCGGGGAAAAGGGTATGAGATTGAAAAATCAAATCAGTAGTGTCTTGGAGGCCAGGCACTCATATGTACAGCATAAGCTAACAGGTGATGGAAAACCCCGGTTGTTAGGCTACGGCAGCATGAATAATAAAGGCAGCCACCAGTGGGAGGGTGGCCTTCACGCGAAAAAGTGGAAAAATCAGTCTTTTTCGCGGAGACTTTATTATTCATGCTGCCATAGCCAAATTCCGTTCAGGCGGAAAGAGGTTTTCCAGCAGCCTGCTAAAGCCGTTCAGAAGGTGTTGGCTATACCTATATTCTGACCAAAGGAAAAAAGTATGTTGGTGGATGTGGCAATACCAGTTCCGGGATTAGGGCCTTTGACATACAGCCATGATGCTGCCGGGGGTGTGGAAGCAGGGCAGCGGGTGGTGGTGCCATTGGGAACCCGCGCTTTGGCCGGCGTGGTGGTGGGCCCGGGCAGTTTGAAGCCGGCGCACTCCGGGAAGGTTAAACCCATCCTGCGCAGGCTGGATGAAAAACCGGCGTTATCCAGGGAAATGCTGGACTTGGGCAAATGGATGGCAAAGTATTATTGTTGTTCATGGGGAGAAGCCCTGGCGGTTATGCTGCCGGCATATCTTCCGGCCCGCAAACAGGTGCTGTTGCGTTTGTCGGATAAAAAGCCCGGGTCCGGGCCGCTCCCGGCCCTGGCGCAGGATTTGCTAGCGCGCCTGGCCAACGGCCCCCTGCCGCGGCCGGCATTGTTGCAGGGCCATCCGGAAAAAGCCCGCGCGGTTTTGCGGCAGCTGCGACGTCAAGGCTGGATTGTTGGTGAAAAACAGGATGCGCCGGACAGCCACGATGGCCTGCCGGCAGCAGCGGGGATACAACCGGAAGCGCCCCTGGTTTTAAATCCCCGGCAAGCCCGGGCATTGGAAAAAATCACAGACGCGCTCGGGGCCGGGTCCTTTGCCGGATTTTTATTGCACGGAGTAACCGGCAGCGGCAAGACGGAAGTGTATTTGCAGGCCATCGCCCATGCGCTGCAACGCGGCCGGGGGGCGGTTTTATTGGTCCCTGAAATAGCGCTGACTCCGCAGATGCGGTCGCGCGTGCAGGCGCGTTTTGGCGGACAGGTGGCAGTGCTCCACTCCGGACTGGGTCCGAGGACCAGGGCGCAGGCCTGGCAGCGTCTCAAGGGAGGACAAGCCAAAGTGGCTTTGGGCGCGCGTTCGGCTGTTTTTGCGCCCGTGTCCCGACTGGGGCTGATGATTGTGGATGAGGAACATGAGTCTTCCTACAAGCAGGAAGAAGCGCCGCGCTATCATGCCCGGGATATTGCCGCCGTGCGGGCCAAGGCGGAAAAAGCGGTGCTGGTTTTAGGATCAGCCACGCCTGCAGTGGAGACCTATCACAACGCCTTGAACGGCAAGTATACTTTGCTTTCGCTGCCCGCGCGCGTGGACGGCAAGCAGTTGCCGGAAGTCCGCCTGGTGGACATGAGCCGCGAAATCAGCCCGCAGGGCGGCCCGCTTATTTTTTCAGAAGTGCTGCTCGCAGCCCTGGAGCAGCGGCTGGCCAAGAAGGAACAAAGCATCCTGTTTTTGAACCGGCGGGGATACGCCCCGCTGGTGACATGCCCCAGCTGCAGCCAGGCTGTGACCTGCCCGGACTGCAGCGTGTCCCTGGTGTACCACCAGCAGCAAGACCGCCTGTTATGCCATCAATGCGGAAAATCCATGCCGCCCCGTCCTGCCTGCCCGCGCTGCGGAACCGCCTGCGTGCGCTTGACCGGCGTTGGTACGCAGCGCGTGGCCGCGGAAATCAGCAGAATATTTCCGCACGCCCGTGTACTGCGGATGGACAGCGACATCTCCCGCCAGCGGGGCGCTTTGGAGAGCGCCTGGGAGCGCTTTGGCAGCGGACAAGGCGATGTTTTGGTTGGGACGCAGATGGTGGCCAAAGGCATGGATTTTCCCAATGTCACTTTGGTGGGCATTGTCTCCGCAGACACGGCTTTGCATATGCCCGATTTCCGGGCTGAAGAAAGGACTTTTCAAATCATCGTCCAGGTGGCCGGCAGGGCCGGACGGGGAGGCAAACCGGGCTTGGTGCTCGTTCAGACCTTGAATATGTCCCATCCTACACTCTCCTTGGCGCAGCAACAGGAATACCGCCTGTTTTATGAACAGGAGGAGAAACAACGCCTCAGCCTGCAATATCCGCCCTTTGCCCGCCTGGCGAACGTGGTCTGCCTGGGAAAGGATAAAAAACGTGTCTGGAACACCGCCCAACAGGCGGCCGACTTGATGCGGAAAGCCAGCAGCGGGCAGGATGCCATTCTGGGGCCTGCGCCTTCCCCCCGGGAGCGGGTGGCAAAAGAAACCCGTTTTCAAATATTGTGCAAAAGCCCGGGGCATGCTTCCAGGGAAAAAGTGCTCCACGCCCTGGAAAACATCAAGCCTCTTTCGGGTGTCCGTATCAGCGTGGATGTGGATCCCCAAAGCCTGCTTTAGCCCGGGGAAATTTGGTTGTAATTTTTAAGACCGCCGGGGGTGAGTTAAGAATGATTATGAGGCGGATTTTGGCGATTTTTTAAATATTCACCCAAGTCGCGGCTTGAAAATCAAATAAAAGACGGATATAATAGGGACCCATTAAAGAAGGTGATGGAAATGGCGGTATTGCCGGTCTGCACCTGGGGGCATCCAATCCTGAAGACGCGGGCCAAAGAAGTCCATGAAGTGACGGACGAAGTCTGCTCCCTGGTCAATGACATGTTTGACACCATGCGCGCGCAGCAGGGCGTTGGCTTGGCGGCCAATCAAGTGGGGGTGGCGCAACGCCTATTCGTCGTGGATGTTCCCACTGCTGCCGGAGCCGTGCAAAGCCAGGTATTGATCAATCCTGTTGTGACATATAAAAGCAAAGCCAAGCAAACACAGGATGAAGGCTGCCTTTCCTTTCCGCAAATCTTCGGTCCGGTGGAACGGGCCCTGGAGGTGGAGGTGCAGGGCAAGGATGCGAAAGGCCGGCCAGTGACAGTGCGCGGCAGCGGTCTTTTAGCGCGCGCCTTCCAACACGAACTGGATCATTTGGACGGCATTGTTTTCATTGAGCGGATGAATATCGTGCACCGCCTGCGCTTGAACAAAACCTTAAAAGAACTGGCGCGCAGGACAAAAGCGGCGATTGCCGAAAAAAAGACGAAACTGTTTTAAGCGACAGGAAAGAGCGACAGGCATGCCACTTCGCTTAGTATTGATGGGCACGCCGGATTTTGCAGTGCCGGCCTTCCGCCACCTGGTTAAAGAGGGCTTTCCAGTGGCGGCGGTGGTTACCCGCGTAGACAAGCCCAAAGGCCGCGGGTACCAGGCATCGGTTTCAGCGGTCAAAGAAATGGCCTGGCAGATGGGATTGCCCGTGCTGCAGCCGGAAGATGTCAATCAGCCGGGATTCCTGCAGGAGCTGCAAAATCTGAAAGCGGATGTCATGGTCGTGGCCGCTTTTGGACAGATCTTAAAAACACCGCTTCTGCAGCTGTGCCCTCTGGGCTGCGTTAATCTGCATGCTTCGTTGCTGCCAAAGTACCGCGGGGCGGCGCCCATCCAATGGGCCATTGCCGAGGGTGAAAAAGAGACCGGCATTACAGTGCAAATCATGGCCGAAAAGGTGGACAGCGGCGCGATCCTTAC
>JAFGIQ010000096.1 GCA_016929575.1 candidate division FCPU426 bacterium | reverse complement strand
CTTCCTGCCCGACACGCCGCTGCAAAAGGAATTTGAAGAGGCTTTTCCGTATGAGGAAACGCCGGATCAGGCGCGGGCCATTGACGAAGTAAAGCGGGACATGGAATCGTCCCGGCCCATGGACCGTTTAATCTGCGGGGACGTGGGTTTTGGCAAAACCGAAGTGGCGATGCGCGCCGCTTTTAAAACCGTACAGGACGGCATGCAAGTCGCCGTGTTGGTTCCGACCACGATTTTGGCGGACCAGCATTTTGCCACTTTCCGGGAACGCATGGCCGTTTATCCCATCCGCATCGAATTGTTGTCCCGTTTTAAAAACACGGCCGAGGCAAAAAAAATATTGCGTGATGTAGGCCAGGGTGCGGTGGATATCGTCATCGGCACCCACCGCCTGTTTGCCCGGGATGTCCGCTGGCACCGCTTGGGACTGCTCATTTTGGATGAAGAACAGCATTTCGGAGTGGCCCAAAAGGAAAACATGAAAAAGCTCAGGACCACGGTTGATGTCCTCACGCTCACCGCCACGCCCATCCCCCGGACTTTGTATTTGTCCCTGTCCGGCATCCGTGATATTTCCATCATTGAAACGCCCCCTTTAAACCGGCTGCCGATCCGAACCTATGTGATGGAATTCTCCGAAGCGGTTATCCGGGAGGCGGTGGCACGCGAATTGGCGCGCGGAGGACAGGTGTTTTTTATTCACAACCGTGTCCATTCCATCGGCTGGATGGCCGAACGCCTCAAGCATCTGGTGCCGGGAGCCCGCATCGCCATCGCGCACGGCAAGATGAAAAAAGACCAGCTGGAACCGGTGATGGAGCGCTTTATGGCGCGCGCGGAGGATGTTTTGGTGTCCACCACCATCGTCGAGTCAGGCTTGGACCTGCCCAATGTGAACACCATTTTGATCAACCGGGCGGATGCGCTGGGAATTGCGCAATTATACCAATTGCGCGGACGCGTAGGCCGCGCTGATCGCCAGGCGTATGCATACCTTTTCTATCCCCAGGGCGGCGCGGTTACCAGTGACGCGGAAAAACGCCTGCTGACCTTGCAGGAATTCACAGAACTTGGTTCCGGGATAAAGATTGCCATGCGCGACATGGAAATACGCGGATCCGGAGACGTGCTCGGCCCCGAACAGTCCGGACAAGTGACAGCTGTCGGGTTTGAAACATATTGCAGTCTGCTGGAAGAGGCGGTGCGCGAATTGCGCGGACAGCAGCAGGAAGGTCCGGCGGATGTGCGCATTTCCATTGTGCAAGACGCTTTTTTGCCCTCGGATTATGTGCCGGACACCATGACCCGTCTGAACATATACAAACGGCTGTCAGGAGTCAAGGAAGAGCAGGATTTTAAAGCCTTGGATGCTGAAATTGAAGCGCGTTTTGGAGCATTGCCGCCTCCGGCCCGTACTTTGGTGCAGGTGGCGGAAATCCGCCTGTGGGCCAGAAAACTGCACTTGCAGGAGGTCGCCATCAGCAAACAAGCGGCAAAACTGTTGTGGCCGCGCTGTTTTCAACCGCGCCCGGAATGGCTGCAACACTTTTCGACCGGGAAAAAACGGCAGCATCGCTTCCTCGCAGGGGAACAACCGGGGGTGGAAGTGGTTTTGGGGGATGAAGATTTACTAATAAATGTGAAAAAGCTCTTGTTGGAATTAAATTCATTATGATATAAAAAAATGGGTCAAAACTGTTATAATAGCATTTCTACGGGCCTGCCGGGCGGGACGTGACTTTTTTTAAAAAAACGCCCCCGGGTTTTTTCAAGGCCAGGCGCAGGAGCATTGCGGTGCGCCTGTAAATTTGCCAAATCATGCAGGGAGTATCTTAAGGAGGTATTCATGAAGTACATTGGGCACGCGGCCGTATTGTGTTGTTTGGTTTTGACGATTTCAGGCATAACGGGTTGCGGCAAAAAAAACGAAAAAACCCTGGCTGTGGTGGGGGGGAGAAAAATCACAACCGTGGATTTTAACCGGGCTTTGCAAAATCTGCCCGAGAACTATAAAATATTGGCGGAGTCTTATAAAGGTAAGCGGAAAATACTGGAAAACCTCGTTAAAAAGGAACTGCTGGTCATTGAAGCGGAAAAGCGCGATTATTCCAAAGACGCGGAGATAAAAAAGAGGGTCGAAGAATTGGTCAAACGCAGCAAAAAGGAAATGGATGAGAGGATTGCCATGTTGGCGGATCAACGTACTTCCATTGAGCGGCAAGTGTATGAGAACGTGCTTTTAAGCGAGTTGAACATCCATTTGAAAAAGGAAGGATTGCAGGGAGTGGAGATCACGCCCCAGGAGGTCTCGGAGTATTACCAGGATTATGTCCGCAAATTGAAGATTCTCAATCCGGCCGCCAAAGTGCCTAAACAAGAGACGGTGGCCAAACAGATAAAGGCCATCCTCACCGAGGAGAGGCTGATCTCGAATTTAGAGAAGGCGCATTCCGTCGAGATTAAGGAGACGATGTTCAAGGAATTGTACGGCGACGACACCAAGGATATCGTTATTGATGATGCGGCAGATAAATAGTCTTATGGAACCCTCCTGGATTGCAAAAGGTTTGTGGTGATGAAAAAAATTCTTACCATTGCCGGCGTTGCCCTTGTTGGCGGCAGTTTGTTTTCTTTGGGATTTTTCTCCAAGTATTTGGCCCAACGCTTTTACAACCAGCCCCGCGTTTTGGTCATGGTCAACAATAAGAAAATCATGGATACGGACCTGAAACGGGAGATGCGGTTTTTACAGGTGAGTGAAAATATGGCTTTTTCGGATATTACCCGGGAGGATATCCTGGACCGCATGATCAATGATTGCCTGATACTCGAGGAAGCGGAACGGCAGCAGGTCTCGATTCCGGAGAATAAAATTGAAGAGTATGTGGAAAAATTCTGGGAAGACTATAAGCCCGACGAGGTGGAAAGGGTTTTAAAAAGCCAGCAACTCACACAGGAGGAGTGGCGCAACATGGCCCACAAACGCCTGTTGGTTGAGCGCACCATCGAAAAGGCGGTGGAAGCGCATGTGCATGTGGGTGAAGATGAAGTGGAGGAATTTTATTGGACCCATTTGCTCCAGTTTTACCGCCAGGACCGTTTGCATGCCCGGCAAATCGTCGTGGAAACCGAAGAACAGGCAAACACCCTGAAAGGCAAGCTGGACCAGGGTGCGGCGTTTAAACAGCTGGCAACCGAGTATTCGCGGGGTCCGGAAAAGGACCAGGGGGGCGATTTGGGCTGGGTGGAAAAAACAGATCTGCCACAGGCTTTTTCCCGGGTGCTGTTTCAGATGCGGCCCGGCCAATACAGCACACCGGTGGCCACCCAGTACGGGTATCATATTTTTTACGTGGAAGAAAGGGAGAGAGGCGGGAAAATACCGCTGGCGGAAGCAAAAAAAATGATTTCCAAAGACTTGCGCCTGCAAAAAACCGACCAGGCCTTCCGGGTATGGCTGGAGAATCTGCGGGCCCAAGCTGTCATTCAATACAAGAACCGACAAGGAGTAGATTGAAAATGAGAAAAGCCATTTGTAGGGGGATAGGTGCTGGACTGGCGCTGATGCTGGCGGCCCATGGTGCCGGGGCCAAGGAAGACCCCGTTCCCGCCAAAGAGGTCGTTCAAACCGTGCAGGCGGTGCCCTCCGGCGCAGCCATAGCCCTGGAAAAAATTGAAATACGCATCGGCAATGAAATCGTCAGCACCAGCGATATTGAGGAACCGATGCGGCAGTACCGGGAGCATTTCAGCCTGCAGCTCCGCGGCTCCGAGTTGGAAGCAAAAATGAGGGAAACCAGGGAAAAACATATAGACCGCCTGATTGAGAGCAAACTGCTTTTATTGGAAGCCCGCGAGCAGAAAATAGAATTGCAGGATTCCCTGGTGGATGAACAGCTGGACAAGGAAATAGAAAATGTCCGCGCCCAATTTCCTTCCCACCAGGCCTTTAAAGAACAGTTGGCCAAGGAACATTTAACAGAAAGCGAGTTTCGGGAAAAAAGGAAGGGAATGATACGGGAAAACATACTGCGCCAACGGCTGCTGCAATCCAAAATCCAGGAATTTAAAACCGGAGCCGAAGTGTCAGACGCCCAACTGGAGGCCTATTATGAAGAAAACCGCAAGAAATTCACCAGGCCCGTTCGCGCGGAGGTGCGGCAGATTTTCGTGACGCGGCCGGACACGGAAATGTCCAATGAGGATTTCCAGCGGGCCTATCAGGAAAAACGGCAAAAAATAAGGCGGGCACAGGCGGAACTAAAATCAGGCAAACCCTTTACCGAGGTGGCGCGAAAATACTCGGAACACAAGCCTACCGCCGAAAAAGGCGGGGACATCGGCTGGCTCGAGGAAGGGGGAGTCGGTCTGCCGGAATTTGAAAAGGCGGCTTTCCAACAAGTGCCCATCGGGCAGTATTCCGAAATATTGGAAACGGCAAAAGGGTTTTTTATCATTCAAGTACAGGACAAACAACCGGGCGGGCAGATGCCGCTGGAGGAAGTCCGCGGCCGCATACGCCAGGAAATCATGGCGGAAAGTTCGGAAAAGCGTTACCAGGCATGGATAGAAACACTGAAAAAAAAGTATAAAATCATTTATCCTTCCAACCACAGCTAAATGCACCGCCTGCGCCGGAGGCTTCGCGGTGCATCCGCATACCACCACAAAGGGGCCGGGGCGGAAACCGATGCCGAACATCTCTGGAAGCAATTTTATCCTGGAGAGAGTGTAATAAAAAGTGGCATCCTGGTCTTTCCCGGGATATAATCCAAGCATATCAGACAGATTTGGACTGGTGAAAATCATGATAAGAGTAGGCGTGGTAGGAGCAAGCGGATACACCGGGGCGGAATTAATCCGGCTGTTATCGGGG
>JAFGIQ010000095.1 GCA_016929575.1 candidate division FCPU426 bacterium | reverse complement strand
GCACGGCTGCAAAACGCGCATGAATAAAGCGGGCCACGACCGCGCCCAAAACATCGCCCCGGTAAAACTCCCCCTTCTCGTCCGTCACCATCGGCCGGTCGCTGTCGCCATCCATGGACACAACCGCAAAAGGCCGGTGTTTGTCCGCCAGGCGGCGGAATCCCGCGCGCATTTCCTCCGTAATGTTCTCCGTATCCTTGGGCACAAAAGCGTCGCTTCGGCCTTCGGCAATGACGGTTGCCCCCAGACCCTGCAGGATCTCAACCAGGATGTCC
Organism: candidate division FCPU426 bacterium; assembly: GCA_016929575.1. GTDB lineage: Bacteria > Oederibacteriota > JAAXVQ01 > JAAXVQ01 > JAUVAV01 > JAFGIQ01. The sequence goes on along the minus strand of JAFGIQ010000095.1, from coordinate 4,822 downwards.
CGGCCTACGGCTGAATGCTGGTCCACCACGATGGTCTTGCCTTCGAGTCCTGTTTCCAGATAAAGCCCGCTGTAGCGCTGCAGGTACTCCTCCCGGGCTGTCTCATCAACCTCGGGCAGGGGTACGGCCACGTCCTCCCGGAACCGGCCGGTATCTGAAAAAAGCGCGGACAAATCCTCCCTGCGCACGCGCGCGATGTGCTCCAGAACGCCGGCCTCGTCGCTTTTTAATATCTCCCCCTGCGGCCGGTTGAATTTGATGCCATTGCGGTCATCCGGAATATGGCTGCCGGTAACCATGACGCTGGCCTGCTTTTTTTGCATGGCATGGTACATGAGCGCCGGCGAGGGTATTTTGCCGCAATTTTCCACCTGGCAGCCTGCATCGGTGATGGCCCTGGCCACGGCGCCCATAATCCGGTCCGTGGAGGTCCGTAAATCCCCGGCCAGGGAAACAGTGTCCCCGGCCTTGGTTTTGCGGCTGGCCAGCAAATACAGCACAAAACCTTTGCTGTTGATATAGCACTCCTGATCGGTCATGTCCGAGACCAGGCCTCTCAGGCCGCTGGTGCCAAACTTTAACATAAGACCACCCTCCACAAAGATGTGTGCCGTCCAATTTTTTACGTTTATTATTTGAGGTAAAATTTTGAAGACATCAATACGAACAATTATTTTAGCACGGTTGCCAGAGGAATACGATAAAAATATCGGCAGTGAAAATTTTTTATTGCGGCAGCGCACCAGTGTCCAAATTGGTATTGAGAAAGACACGATAACTATTGATACCTTGGCGCCAGCAGGCAACCAGACTGCCGGAAAGATTATTGGGAAGAAAAAGGACGCCTGCGGCAGCCCTGACCGGATGGATTATTCGGAAGTAAAAGGACGCCTCCGGCAGTATTCGCGCAATTGGGAAAGCAACGACGGCAGAGTGATTGCCCGTACAAAAAAACCATCCCCGCGCTTAAGAGACCGTGCCATCACACCGGTCACCCGGGTGCTTCTTTTTTACGCCGCCACCTGCACGCTGAGGAAGTTGCGGCGCCGCTGGATTTCCAGGGCGTTTTCCTCGGGCTCGACCGGCATTTGCGGCTGCTTTAAAATATCATAGAAAGCTCCCATGGGCCCCATGCCTCCGGGTTCTGCGAAAATACCCGCCCCCCAGACAGCCTGGCCGGCCAAATGGGCGGGGGCCTGCTGCAGCCAGGCGCCCATTTTCCTGGCCGGAGTCAGTGCCTTCATTTCCTGCATCAGGTTGCTGAAAACACCCACTGATTCCGTGAAACGCGCCTGCTGCTCCGGGGTTTGCGCGGCTTTGGCTTCCGCCTTCAGGATCTGCAGCAGGGAGTTGATGAAATCACGCTCTGCCTGGCGCGTCGGATTTTTGACAAAGCGCAGGTATGCCTGGATCACCGGCAGCCGGACGGATTCTTCCGCTGAACGAATCACTTCCATAAAATGCGTGCGCTCCCCGCCGATGCGTGCCAGCACGGCCCGGAAATAACCAATGGGATCCTCATCCATGGCCAGGCGATGCATACGGCGCGTGGGCAAAAGCCGCATGAGGCGCTGCATGAAACGGCCGCGGGCCTTTGGTTTTTCCAGCAAGGCAAAACGCCGGCCTGTATAGGGCACGGCCACCACGTGGTCAGGCAGCGTCTCCTGCTCCAAATCAGCCGGCGTAATGGGCGTGGTCTCTTTGTCGTCCACTTTCAATTCCTCAAAAAGCTCATAGACCACTGTATTGGCAAAAGGGACGCCGTTTATTTCCGCGGTCTTCACCTTGCCGCTTTGCAGCATGTATCCGCGGTTGTACACGCCTTCGCCGATTGCCTTAAGCCTGAAACTTTCCCTGTGCGTGCGGTGCAGATACTCTGTCTCGGCGCGCAATTTCTGTCCCAGCGCATATGCCAGCGGTGCGGGCTGGCCGGTTTTTTGCCCCACGGCTGTCTCCAGCACTTCGGCCAGCATCTCCAGGCGCGCGCGCAGGTTCCGGGTGGCACTGCCCGCTTTTTCAAGGTCCGCTATTGCCTGCTGCAAGGCCTGCAATTGCTGCGCATAGGACGCTGGCAATGACATGACCGAGACTTCCTGGTTTTCCACTTCCTTGTCCTCGGCCAGGCCGCGGCTCTCTGCGCCCGGCGCTGCCTCCACCGGCAGCATCTGGCTGACAATGCTGCTGGCCGCCAGTTCCTGCCCTTCTCCGGCAAAGCCCTCGGTCTCGCGCACCATGGCCTGTAAAACCGCAGCCTGGGTGCCTGGGGACACGCCTTCCATCTGGGCAACGGCGTTTTGCACTTCCGCCAGCAACGGCAGGGCGCCGGTGTTCAGGGCGCGCTGCACGGTTTGTCCCAGCTGTGCCATCACAGTGTCAGGCGCGCGGCCCAAGGCCAGATTGGCTTCAGCCAGGTACTGCCTGGCCAGACGCATTATTTCTGTCGGGCTGATGCCCACCTTTGGCCGTTTGATCTGATGCCAGGCCCGGGCTGTCATCTCTCCGTCTGCAACCTTTTTTTGTGTCAGCTGCCGGTCTAGCTCCGGCGCAGCCATAGTCCGCAGGCCGAAAACCTGCGCCAGGGAATCCCAGCGGCCGTCGGCGTAGTAATGCTGGGCTTGGTATCCACCCGTCACGCCGAACAAAAATGCCCGGATTTGATAAATCCACACAGCCAGCGCCGAGCGCAGGGTGCCGTCCGCCACCGGCATATCCTCTGTCATGGTGCGCAGCAGGGCGTCCGGCACGTAGATGTTCACCCAGGTCCTGTGGTCCGCCCGGTCCGCCTCTTCCTCGTAGGCGCCCAAAAGCCGCCCGCGCAGCAGGCGTTTGAAAAATCCGCCTTTTTCCGAAAGGGGCCGGAAGCGCACCCGCTTGATGTTGTTGGTGTCCGCCAGCTTATTCGTAGGCAGCAGCAACTTGGATTTCAATTGTTCGAATTTTTCATTGTCATCGTCTATGAAAACCGGTTCCGCCTGCCTGCTCTTCCCGGCAAACAAAGCCGCTGCCAGTTGCAGCAGAAACAGGGGCGCCAGCAGTACTGTTGCTATCGCCCGCAATGGCAGGCGCATGTTCACATTGCCGCTGGTGGACCGGTCTGAGACAAAGAGCAGGCTGCGGGTGCCGTAATAAAGGAGGCGCTGCGGCAGCGAGGCGATGCCGCTGAGGGGTTTTCCCGCCGAAGCAGGCAACAAGTGTCCCAGGCGCAGTATTTCCCGGATAACATCCGGCATGGCCCGCACCACGCCCTCTGAGGCGCCCGTGCCATCCTGGGTGCTGCCCGCAGCGGCCGCGCCTTGTTCCGCGCCTGTTTCCGCGAGCCGGAAGGCATTGGCCGGCACAGGACCCATTTTTTCAGGCAGTTTGAGTCTCATTCTGCCTGTGCGCAAGCCAAAATCGCCTTCCGCGCGCTGCAGGGGGGCATCTTCCTGCCTGGGTTTTCTGATAAAATATATCCATGATGCCCAGACTCCGGTTTCCAGAATGCCCGGATCCGTGCGGGTTTCGTGCTCAAGGAAGCGCATATTGCCCAGCCGTTCGGCTGGCACCAGAATGCGCCCGCGGTTTCCACCCAGCCAGACGCTGACCTGCTGGTTTGCTTCCACCCGCAGGGTATACGTCCAGCTTCTTCCCTGCGCCTCAAAATAAAGCAGCGTGCCGGGAGGCAGGAGCCGCAAGTCCACCCGGTCTGCAACCGGCAATGCCTTCAATTCAGGGGCGGCAAGCGCCCTTCCTCCCGGGCTGTAGAAGGGAGAGCGGCTCTGGTCCAAAACCCGTATTTGCTTCATGCGCGTTTCCCGCTTGGGATTGAAAAAGAGCCAAACCTGCCGCACGCCCGGCAGCATGGCCAGCATGCCTGTGATCTCATGCGCGAAGGTTTCGTGGAACCTGACCGCCAAGGCGGCCCTGGGATTAATGCGTTCCAGGGCAGCCATGGCTTTTTCCTCCACCCTGCCGTCGTTCCAGGCAATGGCCCTGGTCCTGGCATTACGTTTCATGCGCTGCATATCCTCCTGCGGCAGGCTCTTGATCCAGTCCTGGTAGGTCTTGGTCATGCTGCGGAAACGGGCAAAACCCATATCGAATTGCTTGTCCAAGCCATGCGCAAGGTAGTATTTCTCCAGTTCATCTTCCAGCATGGCTGCTTCCACATACTTGCTGGTGCGCCAGAAACTCACTGTGCCCAAGGCCAAATACAAACCCGGAGCCAGGCCCATGAGCAGTCCCGGCCACCATATCCGGGTCAGGTCAGCTGCATTCACACCCAGCATGAGGCCGGCTCCCAGAAAGGCCGCGCTGAAAATGCCGGCAATAATCGTGGCCTTTATGCCGCCCCAGAAACGGAAAGGATGCGTGCTCTTTGATTTGAAATACACCAGCAGGCCGTTGGGCCCCTGCTTGGTGCCGATGTCCCGCAGGCCGCGCGCGCGCGCTTTGGATGAGACCAGGAAATCCATCACTTTTTGCACCTGCTGGTCGCTCATGCCCGTGTTTTGGGCGATGAAAGGCACGGTATATTCCCCTTCCGGCTGCAGCAGGCGGTGGATGAGGCGCACGCGCCGGTTGAAACGCAGGCGCTGGATGCCAAAAGACAACAAGCCAACGATGAGCAGAACCGGCAGAAGCGCAATGAAAACCGCGCGCAGGTAATTCGGCGCATGCCCGGAGACTTTGAACTCTGCGGCGGTTGTACCCTCCCCGCTGGTTGTTTCTTTGCGCTCGCCCACAACCTCCTCGCCGGCTGACCGCGTGGGGCCGGTGTCGCCGCTGAGCTTCTGATACCTTTGAATCGCTGCTTCAATATCAGCCTTTACCTGCGGTATCT
>JAFGIQ010000094.1 GCA_016929575.1 candidate division FCPU426 bacterium | reverse complement strand
GCGCAATACCTGCGGTTCGTGCACGCGTTCCCGCCCCACCTTGGCAAAAAGATATATCCGGCAGTCTGGTGGTTGCCTGCTGGCGCCCATTGATCAATAGTAATCGCGTCTTTCTCAATCCCAAATTGGACACCTATGATAATTACTGTAAAAGTATTGTACCTGAAATTAGATCCTGTGTTAATAATAGTCCCCGTTATATATCTTGTTTATTATCAAATAAAAAAATATTATTTATTAGGAAAAAGATGAAAATAGAGGAAAGTCTGTATATTGTAGACCAGCCTTTAAAGACCACAAAATAAGGGACACTATATAAAGATTATTTAAAAAAGACTTGCGCAAAATATGGTGGTGTTCTATAATTCCATCAAATGGAAAGAGGGAATCAAAGAAGAAGCTCGATTCCCGAAAAAAATCTTTAAGGAGGTTGAAAGGTGATAACAAAATCCGAAATGTTGAACAAATTAGCGGATACGACTGGATTAAAAAAGAAGGAAATCCAGGCTGTCCTCGACGCTCAGAACGATCTTCTCTACAAAGTATTGAAAAAAGACAAGAAATACAAACTGCAGGGTTTGGGAATGTTTACAGTACGGAAAAGGAATGCCCGCATGGCCCGCAATCCCCAAACCGGAGAGTTGGTGAAAGTTCCGGCCAAGACCGTTGTTAAATTCCGCGTAGGAAAAGATCTTAAAGTGAATGTGTTGGGAAAATAGCAATACTTGCCTGGCAAGACAGATGACTGCGGTTGGCAAAATTTAGTAATTCTAACCGGAAGGATAAATGCAGGCAATGCACACCATCCGGTAGGAAGTACTGCTGGAAGATTTTGTGGTAATCGCAAGCGGGTTGGGAAATGGTAATACGGTTTTTTACATGGAGATATGGACACGTATAAATAAAGAGGTTTAAACGGGGTATTGGAAAAATTAAAAATAAAATGATTGCACATAAACTGCACGAATGAAGATGATGCGTGATTTAAAAACGGCCGCCTTTATTGACAGGTGGCCGTTTTTTTGTATTGACAGAAAACAGCTTCTTTTATTATACTACGTAGTATAACATACACCAAAAAGAATAAGAGGAGCAAACCATTGACTCAAAATCCATTTCAATATGGCGCGCCAGTCAGCGGGGATTTTTTTACTGACCGATACCGGGAAAGGGAATTCCTCATCTCCGAACTATCCGGCATTCACAATGTTGTTTTATCCGGACAGCCGCAATATGGCAAATCATCCTTGGCGCGCAAAGTCATGAGCGAATTGGAACATCGGGGCGTGGTGACAGTCTATGTTGACTTGGAACGCGCCTATTCGCCGATGCGTTTTATTGAAATCTATCTTGCGGAATTACTGCGCGCAGCATTCAGACAACCCAAAGAGCTGAGGACTTTCATCCAGGACCTGGATCCCCAGCTCAAGCAAAACCTTCCATTTCAACTTGAAAAAAATGATGAATTAATCCTGGATTTGGAAGAAAACAGTGATTTGGAGGTCATTGCCCGTTCGGTGCTTGAGTTGGCCCAGCACACCGCCAAATATAAAAAACGCACCTGTGTGGTTTGTTTTGATGAAGTGTCCCAAGGGGGGAATCTGTCCCGGACACTGCGAAAACAGTTGCTCGACATTGCCAATGTCCATGATCAGGTGGCTTATTTATGGGTAAGCCTAACCGAGCAAACAGCCAAAGACCAGAAAAACATTGTGCATGTGGGTCTGGAAAAAATTGAAGACCGTTATATGAAGGCATATATTAAAACCCGTTTTGAAAACACAGGTTTTCGCATTATTGAAAGCATTATAGATGAAATATTGGAAGCAGCAAACGGACATCCCCATTTTACCCAGATGATCTGCTGCCAGCTCTGGAATCAGGGGCATAGCGGCAAGGTGATCACCAATAAAAACGTAGCCCAAGCCATTGAAACCATTCTGGAAGTACACAGTGATTTCTATTCTTTCCTGTGGTCAGATCTTTCGCTGCATCAGAAAAACCTCATCCTGGCCATATGCAAAGGCGGTGGGCAAAAGGTATTTTCACAGGATTTTGTCGGCCGCTATGGGTTGGGCAGTTTTTCCACGGTTCAAAAATCCTTGAACCGGCTTTTAGAACGCCAAATGTTGGAGCGGCGTGGCGACCATTATTTGTTGCGTAACATGTTTTTCCAACGCTGGTTGCTGCGGCGGATGGCGTAACTCCTTTTCTTTTAAACGGACGGAAGGCTGCCAAAAGCTGGTGCTGCTTGCTGTGCGTCAACGTCCGGTGATATTTCTCCGATGCACATACTTTGCCGCAAATAAAAACCGTGTAGTATCCCTGGTTGACAGGTGGCGGATGATACAATCAACTGTCTATTTGGATATCGAGACTTCGTATGCCGGCGATATCACCGTGGTGGGGATTTTTTCCCCGGCGCGCGGGATCCGGCAACTGGTCGGCCAGGAGGTGACGCCGGGCAATTTGTTGCTGTCACTGGAAGGCACGCGGATGATTAAGACCTACAACGGCAACCGTTTTGACCTGCCGGTTATCAAGCGGCGGTTGGGGCTTGATTTGAAAGCTCTTTTTACGCACGAAGACATCATGCATTTGTGCTGGGAAAATAAATTAAAAGGCGGATTAAAAGCTGTGGAAAGGCAGTTGGGCATTATCCGCGGGGAGACGGCGGAAGTGGACGGAATGCGCGCCATGGCACTCTGGTCTGCCTGGCAGGAGCAGGGAGACAGGGGCGCACTGGAGTTGCTGCTGAGATACAATCATGATGATGTTGTCAATTTGGCGGAAGTGGAAAAGAGAATTTTGGCGGGGGCAGAGGGGCGGGCAAAAAGTTAAAACACGAAAAAGCATTTGAAATTTGAGCTTTTTATGTTATTTTAGTAAAAATAGACTAAGGAACAGATGCATGAAACCTTTACTCAACAAGGTCACTTTGGAATCTTTAAAACACCGTTTGGATGCGGCCACACGCTTGTTGCTGTTTATTGATTACGAAAGTGTGTTGGTGCCGCCTGCTGCATCCGGCGCCCCGATCGCTTTGGGGAATGAGGAAAGAGACCGGATGCGTGAATTGTCTGAACGCAACGCTTTGACGCTGGCCATTGTCAGCAGCCGTTCTCTGACCACGATTAAACAGCTCATCGGATTTTCAGGGATTTATTTTATCGCCAACAACGGCATGGAAATTTCCGGACCTGATTTGAACGTTGTTCACGGTGAAGCCAAGCGCGTACGCCAGGAATTGGTTCCGGTTGTTCAAAAACTCAAGGAGGGAATTAAAATCCTGCCCGGAGTCATCCTTGACAACAGGCAATATTCCGTGGGTTTGTATATCAGCAAAGCCAAGCCGCCCGTACAACGGCGCTCGCGTCTGCTGATGGAGCAGATCTGGACGCCGGTGATGGATTCATTTACCTTATACGAAGCGCGGCACGAGATGGTTATGCGTCCGCGGGTGGGCTGGGGCAAAAACCGGGCGGTGATGTTCATTTGGAATAAATTTTCCTCCCCGCGCAGGCGTCCTTTTGTGATTTATCTCAGCGCCGATGAGAGCGATGAAGATATTTTTGCGCAAATGGGGCGCGAAGGAATGGGTGTGATTGTCAGCGGGACGGTGAAAGCATCCCGTTCCAAGGCCGGTTACCAATTGAAAAATCGTGCAGAAGTCAACCGCTTCCTTGACTGGCTGTTCCAAAATGTGTCCCGAATGCAAACATCCAGTATTTCCAGTTGATTATCGTTCCCTTGATGCTTGTCAGGCCCTGACGAAAATTAAAGGGCAAAGTCTATCCGCCGGGCCGGGACGATGAGGACACGAAAAACAGCGCGCGGCATATCCGGCTGAAGGGGATTTGCCGGACCAAGACGCGGGACAATTGCAACGGGGGATGTAAAAGGGAATGGAACTGTTGTTCGGGATTTTAATTGAATTGCTGGTTATTATCGCGGGAGCCAAATTAGCCGGCGAAATCTTTGAACACTTGCAGCAGCCGGCGGTGGTGGGCGAGTTGCTGGTGGGCATGCTCATCGGCCCGCATGCCTTGGGCTTGATTCATGAGAGTGAGATTATTTACATCCTTTCGGAATTGGCGGTTATTTTTCTGCTCTTCCAAGTAGGGTTGGAAACACGGCTTTCGGACATGCTGAAAGTGGGAAAAAAGTCTTTTTGGGTCGCCCTTTTGGGCGTAATCATGCCTTTTTTTGCCGGGTATGCCTACCTCTCGGCCCTGCACTATGATTATAAGACGGCCTTATTTTTAGGCGCGGCCATGGTGGCGACCTCCGTGGGCATCACCGCCCGCGTATTGGCGGATTTAAAATTCCTGCAAAGCCATGAAAGCCGTATTATTCTTGGCGCAGCGGTCATTGACGATGTCCTGGGCATGATCGTGCTGGCCATGGTCAGCGGCTTGTCACAGGGGGAGTTTTCCGTGTGGGCCCTGGCAAGGATCACTTTTATTGCTGTTCTTTTCGTGGTGGCGGTGGTGCTCATCGGCACCTGGCTGGTGCGGAAGTGGGCTCCCTACTTAAAAAAACTGAAATCCCGGAACATTCCCTTGATCATGGCCCTGCTGGTCTGTCTGGGATTGTCGGCCTGGGCGCAAGTCATCGGCCTGGCCGCCATCATCGGCGCTTTTTTGGCCGGAATGATCTTTGCCGAGATCAGTGAAGAATTTCATTTGGAAAAGAAACTGGAACCCATGACGGATTTCCTGGTGCCCATTTTTTTTGTGGTCATGGGATCGCATGTCAATGTGGCCTTGTTCACTTCAGGCGCCATCATCACCATGGCAGTGGTTGTGACCATCATGGCCATATTGACCAAGGTTATAGGCTGCGGTGCCGCCGTGCTTAAAGACGGTTTGGCCTCCAGCTTCATCGTCGGCGTGGGCATGATGCCCCGGGGTGAAGTAGGGCTTATCATCGCCGCCATCGGCTCGCGTCTGAAAATATTTCCGGACGATATTTACGCGGTCATCGTGGCCATGTGCATGGCCACCACCCTGATCATGCCGCCTTTTATGAAAAAAGCGGTGGAGAAGAAAACCAAGGGATAAATGTGCATGGACAAACGTTTAGCCCCGACCTGAAGGCATGATGCGATTCACGGCAACGCACACCGGGGTCTAATCCATACTCCCTTTTTGGCAGGATTGGCAGGATGAATGCAACACGTAAAATCATCTATGGTTTGCTGACAGTGATGGCGCTGGCCATTGCCGCCCCTTTGGCAGCAAAAGCGGAAATGCCGGCGGAACAGCTGTTTGGTTTTGCCGCCAGCCTTTATCAAAACCGCACTTTTCATCTGGCCCGCGCGGAATTTAATAAATTCCTGGAGAAATACCCCCGCCATCCGCGCGCCGGCGATGTACAGTATCTGTTGGCGGAGAGCTGGTACATGGAAGGCGCGTTTGGCAAGGCCGAAGTGGGATTCCAGCGCGTGCTGGAATTATATCCCGTGAGCCGCTATCAGGCCGAGTCCCGCTATCGGCGGGCCCGCTGCCTGATTGCCTTGAAAAGATACAAAGAAGCAATTGAGGAATGCCAAGCCTTTCTTGCCCGGCATCCGGATAATTATCTGGCCCCGGAAACCCGCTATTGGCTGGCCGAAGCCCGCTATCGCTCGGGAGATCGCAAACAGGCGGCTGAAGAATACGCGGATTTCATTTCGGCTTTTCCCCGACATCCGCTTGCCGCCTATGCCGTCTATTCCGCCGGCTGGAGCCATTATGAGCTGGCCAGGGAGGAAGCGGCCGGCAGTACGTCAACCGCCGCGGGTCAAGGCGAGTATAAAAAGGCGGAGAAACGTTTTGCCGATCTGCTTGCGCAACATCCGCAATCCGCCTTGGCCGTGCAGGCCCTGTTTTACCGTGCAGAATCCCTGGCGGCCTTGGAACGGTATAAGGACGCGCTGCCTTTTTACCAGCAGGTGGTGCAGGAGTATCCTGATCATTTTCTGGCCGTGTATGCCAAATACGGCAGCGGAGTCTCCCTCTTGCTGGCCGGAGAAGCGGTGCCGGCTGAAAAAAAACTTAAGGATTTGATTGAACAGCATGCCCGGCACCCGATTATGCCCCTGGCCAATCTGCGCCTGGGCATGGCGCTGGCCAGACAGGAGAAATACGAGGAGGCGGTGCGGCAATTCCTCCTGGTTTCGGTGCGCTATCCGGAATCTGCAGCCGTTGCCCGCGCCTTGTATACAGCCGGATGGTGCCGGCTGCAGGAAAAAAAGTATGAGCCGGCCATCAATCTTTTTCAGCGCCTGATGAATAATAATCCCACGCCGGCCTTGGCCGCCCAGGCGCTGTATTTGATGGGGAACGGTTTTTATAAACTGGAACGGTATGATTCCGCCTCCAAAGTTTACCAGGATGTTTATTATCATTATCCGCAGTCGCCCTGGGCACCGTTGGCGATGTTTTGGGCCGGTTGGTGTGAATTCAAGCTGGGGCGTTTTGAACAAGCGCGCGATGAGTTTCAAAAGTTGTTGGAACGGTTTCCTGCGTGTGAGATTGCGGCGGAAGCAAAGTTGCGCCTGGGGGACACGTATTTTCAGATGGGGATGAATGAAAAAGCGCGGCGGGAATACGCGGATGTCCTGCAACAGTACCCCCTGGGCAGGGAAGCGGCCCTGGCGCAATCCGGGATCGCCTGGATTTATTTTCGCCAAGAGGATTATGCCCAGGCCGAGCCTGCTTTTAAGAAAATCATTCTGCTGTATCCGGCCGGCCCGGTCCAAGCCGATGCCTTGATGCGCCTGGGCGACATCGCCTTCAACCGCAAACAGTATGACGAAGCGGAAGAATACTATAGCCGCGTTATTGAAAGATATGCCGGTCAGAAGGAATATGCGGAGGCGCTTTATCAAAGCGGCTGGAGTGCCTATCGGACGGAGGATTTTCCGCGCGCCATTTCACGTTGGGAACGCCTGGTCCGCGAAGAGCCCAAGCATGTTTTGGCGGGCGAGGCGCTGTATTGGACGGCCTGGGCGGAGTTTAGGCAGGGACGTTTTGCCGAGGCCGGCAACACCTATCGCCGCGTGCGGGAGTTGTTTCCGCAAAGCCATCTGGCCACCGACGCGTATTTGCGCATCGGCATCTGTTTTTACAACGATAAAAAGTACAAACAGGCTATAGAGATTTATAAAAAATTTGTGGCGGAATATTCCTCCGATGTTTTAGTCCCGGATGCGCTCTACGGCATTCAGTGGTCTTATTATCAAATGGGGGATTATAAAAGCGCCATTGAAGCTTCACGAAGTTTTGTGAAAAAGTATCCGCACAGTCCTTTGTCTGCGGACGTGCAGTACCGCATCGGCGAACATTACTACCATCGCAAGCAGTATGACCGCGCGCGACGCGAGTTTAACCACTTGCTTGCCCAGTACCCCAAAAACCCCCTTGTGCCCAATGCCTTGTACTGGCTGGCCTGGTGCGATTTCAAGGAGCAGAAATATACTTCCGCATTGACGTTTTTCCGTAAAATTAAGGAGGAATATTACCACCAGGAGGAACTGGCGGCCAAAGCGGGCTTTTGGATCGGAACCTGCTATTACAAGTTAAGGGAATACGACCAAGCCATCCACGTCTTCGATACTTTTGTGGACGAGTATCCCAAGAATAAATTGGCTGCTGACGCCCGTTTTAATAAAGCCCTGGCCTATAAACGGCTGGGGTTGGAAGTTGAGGCCCGTGAAGCCTATGAAGCTGTCATCGACCATTATCCCCAAACCGATATGGCTTTTAAAGCCCAGATGCACATCGCCTATATGTTGCAGGACAGCCGGCACCTGGCGGAGGCTGTGGCCGAGTATCAAAAAATCGCGGCTGCGGCTCCGGAGGCATTTGCCGCCGAAGCGCAGTTTTGGATAGGGGATGTCTATCAGACCCAGAAACAGCATGAACAGGCAGTGGCGTCTTACCTCAAGGTGGCGGACCGGTATAAGGCCTCAAACCAGTGGGCGATCACTGCTTTGGCCAGGGTGGCTGAAATTCACGAACATGCGGGCCAGTTTGAAGCCGCCATCAACACCTACAGGCGGATTGAGCGTTCTGCCACTGAAAAACGGTGGAAAAAATCTGCACGCTCCCGGATTAAATTAATCAAGGAAAAACTGGCAACCTTAAACGAGATGCCGGACGCAGCACCGAACGAAAACAAGGAGCCGACCGCGCCATGAATGCCAGCCCGGGTAAAAATAAACGGCCTGATGTTTGCTGCCGGCTGCAGCGCAACGGTTGCTGGTTATGGATTCTTATTGTCTTTGCCGGCGCACTGCCATACAGCCAGGTCTGGGCGGCGGAACGGGGCGAGGAGCTCGCAGGAGAGCATGAGACCATTGCTCCGGTATTGTCGGTTCCGGGCAGCCGCGAACCGGAAAGAGATAAGGCCGGCGCCAAACAGGACCGGCCGACGCTTAAGCTGCCGGAAGTGGTTGTCACCGGTGACCGCCAGTACCGGGTGACGGCCGAGCGTAGGGACCTGCTGCTGATTGATCCGATGAAGGGTACCAAAGAGATGCCGGCAGATATGGGGAAGGTGGCGGTTCCCGGTTTGGATGAGATTAAAGGTGCCCCGGCCGCGGAAACAGTTTCCGCCAAGAATTACCTGCTGGTGGTCGAAGCCGGAGGAGGCAGCCAGCGCTGGAATGAGGGAAGGCTGGTGGCGGGGTTTGAACTGACGGATTTCCTATGCATATTGCGGGCGGATTATTCTTCCCTGGATCATCCCGAAGCTTTCGGCATCCGCCCCTTTGACCAGAAAGGAAACGCCGATGTTACTTTTAGCATCGGTTTGCTGCCCGGGGCGAAAGTATCGCTGGATTTGGCAGGGAAAGCTGAATCCAACCGTCAGCCGGAGAATCGTGCACAAGGATGGGGGGATTGGCTGGAGAGGGCAGCCAGGAGCGCTGCTATACGCAGTGAGCTGGAGTTGGGAAACCGTTCAAAGCTCTTTTTTGCCGGGAGCCTGGGAAAATTTGACCAATACGGCAAAGGCGATGATCATCCGCCGTTTTATGGCTCGGAGTTTGGGGAAGCAAAAGCGGAATATGAACAAGACATTCAAGG
>JAFGIQ010000093.1 GCA_016929575.1 candidate division FCPU426 bacterium | reverse complement strand
TTAAAGAAGTATTGGAGGAAAATGAAGTGAAAGCTAAAATCCATCCCAAATATGAAGCGACGACTTTTACCTGTGCCTGCGGAAATGTGATTGAAACAAGATCCACCATACCGCCCAAGGTAAGGGTTGAAATTTGTTCCCAATGCCATCCTTTTTTTACCGGAACCCAGAAATTGGTGGATACCGCCGGCCGGGTGGAAAAATTCAGGCGTCGGTACAACAAGTAGAGCGGCGCCTGTTTTTGGTTGATGGAAAGGGACCGTGCTGCCTCCGGACAGACTCCAGCCGCCCACGGGTAAAGTGCATCATCACCGGCATAGAAGCTGCCCCGGCGCAACAGTGGCAGCAGGTATTAGCAGAAACCGGCAGATATCCTGTGCTTTTTCACGAAACAAATTCAGCCGCAGATTAAATACAACACTTCAAACAGACGGCGAGGATACAATCTGCCGGCAGGAGCATTCTTTTCATTAACATAAGGATTCATACGGATACAAGACCATGAAAACCATGTGGGACAGGCTGCAACAAATCGAGGAAAAATATCAAAAGCTGGAAGCCGAACTGGCTGATCCGGATTTTGTGAAAAACCAGGCCAGGTACCGTGAAGCCGTACAGACGCACTCCGAATTAAGGGAAATTGTTGAGGCCTTGCAGGAATACCGGAAGATTGAGCGCAACTATAAAGAGGCGGAAGAACTGGCGTCCGGGGACAATGAATTGGCAGAACTGGCAAGAGAGGAAATGCAAACCCTTCAACAAAAGCAGAATGAAGTGGGGGAAGCCCTCAGGCGTTTGCTGGTGCCGAGGGATCCGCACGACGGAAAAAACGTATTCGTCGAGATTAGAGCGGGGACCGGAGGGGAGGAAGCAGCGCTTTTTTCGGCTGATTTGTATCGCATGTACTGCCGCTATGCGGAAAGCCGCGGCTGGAAAATCAATGCCATAGACGGCAATTCCACGGAGTTGGGAGGATATAAAGAGATTGTCTTCCAGATCAGCGGCAAGGAAGTGTACAGGCACATGAAGTATGAGGCCGGCGTACACCGCGTGCAACGCGTGCCCACCACCGAGGCCTCCGGACGCATCCATACTTCTGCTGTCACCGTGGCCGTATTGCCGGAAGTGGATGAGGTGGAAGTTTCTGTTAATCAGACCGATCTGCGCATTGATATTTTTTGTTCTTCCGGGCCTGGCGGCCAGAGCGTCAATACGACGTATTCCGCCGTCCGCATCACCCATCTGCCGACGGGAATCGTCGTACAGTGCCAGGACGAACGCTCACAGACCAAAAACAAGCAAAAAGCCATGAAGGTCTTGCAGGCCCGCCTGAAAAAACGCATGGAAGAAGAGCAAACCAAAAACCTTGCCGCGGACCGCAAGTCGCAGGTTGGAAGCGGAGACCGGAGTGAAAAAATACGCACCTATAACTATCCCCAAAACCGGGTCACGGATCATCGCATTGGGGTATCGCTTTTCAACCTGGAGGTTTTTTTGAACGGCGACATCCACGGGTTGATAGTGAAACTTCAGGAAGCCGACCAAGCAGCCAAACTGGCGGCAGCATAAACAATATCTGCGGCGCGTGCAACCGCTGGCCCGAAAATTATTTTTCAGGAAAATACCGCTGGCGCAAACGTACATACCCTGCGCGGCATTGATCCAGCAACTGCCATTCACAACCACGGCATATTTCCATGAAGTTCTGTTCCGCAAGGGAGGCGATGCGTTCGTCGATTTCCGGCAGCGGATAAGGATGGCCTGGTTTTAATTTGAGGGCGCGCAAAGTCCGCAGATCCAATTCGGCGGCAATGCGGCCGCGAATGCCGAATTTATCCTGCGAGCACTCGTATTCATGATGCGGGCAGCTGCGGCAGATGTTGTCAAATCCGGGTTTGACAATGATGGTTTTAACGCGGCCGGATTTGATAACCCGTGAAATCCGGGCCATTTCGTTGATAAATTCCGGCGAGTAGCCGTGGCCGTTAAATCCCAGACGACACAGTATGTGATGGGGACGCAAGATAAGAATCATGGTTGATACCTTGGTTCATGAGAGTGAAAAACACCCGCATATTTTATAGGCATGCGCAGTTTTAGTAACAATCGAAAAAAGGGAAGGCAAACAACAGGCACATATCCCCAAAACCGTTTAATTTAAAAGGCGCATGAAGATATGTTAAATTATGAAGCACACAAAGTCAAGAAAAATGCATAGCCATAAAAAAATGCAACATTCACTCTCGGCCCTTTATTCCTGGGGTGTGCAACAACTGCGGCAGGTTAAAATTGAATCGCCGGAAAAAAACGCCCGCGATCTTTTAATGATCCCGTCGCATCTTTCCCCCATCCGCCTGCTTACGGATCCTGATTTGGGCATTCCAGCAGCAACAGCAGAAAAATTCCGTCGGGATATACGCCGGCGTGCCAGGCACGTACCCTTGCAATATTTGCTGGGTACAGAATGGTTTTGGGGCCTGCCCTTGCGGGTGGGTTCAGGCGTCTTGATTCCGCGTCCGGAAACAGAGCTCATTATTGCACAAGTGAAGAGGTTTTACCCTGACGGAAAATTTTCCGGCCATGTGGCTGACTTGGGTACAGGCTCGGGAAATATTGCCCTGGCTTTGGGCCGAGAGTATCCCCGGGCCAAAATCATTGGTGTGGATATTTCCGCGACAGCATTACAGTGGGCCCGGCGCAACAAAAGGCTCTTGAAAATCCGCAATGTAAAATTTTTGCACGGCGATGCCGATCATGCCATCTCCAAACAACTATACGGGGGCTTTTCATTGGTGGTCTCCAATCCGCCCTATATTCCCCGCCGCGATATCAGGCGCCTGCAGGCTGAAGTGCAGTTTGAACCCCGGGTGGCGCTGGATGGAGGGCAAGACGGCCTGCGCATCATTCGGAAGATGCTTGGCGCAGCCGGCTGCTTGCTGCACACAGGCGGCTTATTTATTCTCGAGGTCGGAATCCATCAAGCCCCCGGGGTCGTGGATTTGATGCGCCGCGCAAAATTTAAGGTGCTGGGGGCGGTGGAGGATTGGCAGCAGATACCCCGCATCCTGATCGGCTGTAAAACCAAAGAAACGAAAATAAAGGACGGAAAATAGTCATGTTCGATGACGTCTGTTTTTCCTGCCGTTTTTCTCTGAGAAATAGGGGTCGTGACAGCGATAAAGTTGCAGAATAAGTCCTTGGTGCTTGAATGCCATCTCATCTCCCTCTCCAACCGCTGCTGATAAAAGATGGATAATAAACCTTTTTCAGAGGATTTGCTCTCTCATTCCGTTCCAGAAAAACCCATCCCGTCAGAAATCCACAATAAAAACACATAATAAACGGTAAAAAAGAATTTAGTTACGCCTGAATTCTCCGAAAATAAATTTAGTCCTTCAATTTCCACTAAGGGAGACTACGCCCGAAAATGCAGCAAAAAGTGCTTATTACACTGATGCTGATACTGGCTGCCGCAGTTGGTGAAAAAGCAGCAATGGGTTTTGAACGCAGGATAGGGGCGCGCCCGATGGGCATGGGTGACGCCTTTGTTGCCATCGCAGATGATATTAATGCCATCAATTACAACCCCGCCGGCTTGGCTTTTACCGAAAAAATGGCGGGTTCTTTGGAATATGCCAACCTTTATCCCGGCCTTGATGACGGTTTGATCCAGGAAAACCATTTGGTATACACACAGCGGTTGGAAGCAATAGGCGGCATTGGGCTTGCCTGGAACAACCGCTCGGTTTTCGGCACCTATCATGAGAATGAGTTTTTACTGGGGTATGCCAGGGGGCTTGACAGCATCCCTTTATGGGCAGGAGCAGCAGCCAAACTGTATTATCTCGCTTATACGGACAGTGACAGCCGTTCCATGAACGATTATTTCGCCAAAGAGAGCGGGGTTGTGCAATTTGGCCTGGACATGGGTTTTCTCTATCAAATCATTGCGGAAAAGGAAACCCTGCCCGGGATAAACGCCGGCCTGATGATACAAAACCTCACCGAATCCGATATGGGGATAAAGGCGCAATCGCGTGAACCCATTGAAACCAGACTGGGCGGAAGCATTTTTTACCAGGAGTGGGATGCAGACGTGGATTTGGTGTATTCGGATTCGGAATTTCAGGCGCATGCGGGGGTGGAAAAATGGTGGGAGGGAAAGACCTGGGGCGCGCGTCTGGGTGTGATCGGCGGACAGGGAACCGGGCTGACCTGGACTGCGGGCGGCAGCTACACCTTTGCCCTGACAAACATGAGTATCCGCGTGAATTATGCGTTTAATTATTCATTTGGGGGAATACAGGAAACCGGAGGAGTGCATCGCCTCTCTTTGGATATTTATCCAGCCAATGTAATTCCAGGCGGGACGGGAAAAACACAATCACAACCCCAGGCGGAAAAAGAAAGGAAAGTTGAAAGGGTCAGAAACTATGTTTTAAAACAAATCCAGCTCTATTTTTCATTGCAGAATAAAATTGCTGCGATGCAAGCAAAAACCACAAATCCCGGTTTGGAGGCTGCAAAAATAAAACTGCACGAAGCTGTAGGAAAACTTGTCTGGGAGCAAGATATTATTGGATTTATACAAAATATACGGACAGCTGAGGAAGAAATAAACAAGTTGGAAAATGATTTCCGAAACCATATTAGGTTGCAGCAATGAAACGACATTTGATGGTTTTCATAGCCGTGATTATTGCCTTGCTGTGTATATGGCCATCCAAGACTTATGCATCCACACCTACATTTACTGCAACAGAAACAGATACGCCGACAACGACGCCGAGTTCCACGGCCACGCCGACAGATACGGATACGCCAACCGCCACGCCGACGTACACAGATACGCCGACAACGACGCCGA
>JAFGIQ010000092.1 GCA_016929575.1 candidate division FCPU426 bacterium | reverse complement strand
GTACCGTGCTAGAACCGGATTTTATTTTTATGGTAAATCATTGTTGTTTCGGGTTTTAAAAGGGCATTTACTTCTCAGGAATCGAATAAAAGAATAACTTGCTTTTAAACTGTAAAACTAAATACGTCCCGCATCCCACAAATATGACTGCAGCATCGAGGCGCAGATCCCGGGGCAGACCGAGCAGAGGACGATTGAAATAATCAAAGAAATTTACAGATGAAGAGCCATCCGCGAATCGCACGAATGGCCAAAAACATTATCCACGAATCACACGCATGGCACGAATGTCATTAGGATTAACATCCCAATCCTTAGTATACGGGGCGTTCATAAGTATATAAGTGAAAATATCCTCACTTATATACTTATGAACGCCCCCCTTTCCTGCAAACCGACTGCCTTTAACAGGTTGCAGTCTTTACTTGTTTCCGTGATTGTGCTATTATTTTTCGCTGTGTTTTACATTCCCGGGAATCCTGACAGGAGGCTGTATGCAGACCGCCAGAAGAATGAAAAGGATCGCACCCTCGCCGACATTGGCCATTGATGCCAAGGCCAAACAACTGAAAGCCGGCGGCGTGGACATCATCAATTTCGGCGCCGGGGAGCCGGATTTTGATACTCCGGACTACATTAAAAACGCCGCTATGGAAGCCATCCGCGCCGGCTATACCAAATACACGCCGGCCTCGGGTTCGCAGGAATTGAAGGAAGCGGTCTGCGATAAACTCAAGCGTGAAAACGGTTTGGATTATTCCATGAAACAAATCGTGATCAATTGCGGGGCCAAGCATTCCATTTACAACATTTTCCAGGTGATGCTGAATCCGGGAGATGAAGTCATCATCCCGGCCCCCTACTGGGTGACCTATCCGGAGGCGGTCAAACTGGCCGGCGGCAGGCCTGTGGTCATGAAGACCACGGATAAAAATGAATTCAAAATCACGGCCGCTAATTTGCGCAGGCGCATCAAACCGAAAACCAAGATGCTCATCATCAACTCGCCCGGCAATCCGACCGGGACGGTGTATTCGGAAACGGAACTCCGGGACATCATGAAAGTGGCTGTTGCCAAAAAGATTTTCGTCTTGTCGGATGAGATCTATGAACACTTGACGTATGATGGAATGCGGCACGTTTCGGCGGCGGCGGTTTTGCCGGAAGCCAAGGACTGGACCTTGGTGGTCAACGGGGTTTCCAAGTCTTTTTCCATGACCGGCTGGAGGATAGGCTATACGGCCGGACCCGAGGACATCATCGCCGACATCGGCACCCTGCAAAGCCACTCCACCTCCAACCCGGCCAGCATTTCCATGAAGGCGGCTGTGGCGGCATTGACCCAGCCGGCGTCCGTATTGCCGGAGATGCAGCGCGCTTTCAATGAAAGAAGGGAATATGTGGTTGGACGATTGAATGCCATGCCGGGAGTTGTCTGTCAAAAACCACGGGGGGCGTTTTATGTTTTCCCCAATGTTTCAGGCGTCCTGGCAAAATCCCTGGACGGCAAAGTGATCGGCACCAGCATGCGGCTGGCCGAATACCTTCTGGACACCGCCCGGGTTGCCGTAGTGCCCGGCGACGGGTTTGGCGCGGATGATTATTTGCGGATATCCTACGCAACTTCCATGGCCAATCTGCAAAAAGGTTTGGAGCGCATGGAACAGGCGCTCCAAGCGGTCAATTAGGCTGTCAAGGGGCCCGGCTGCCCTTTGGCAGACGGATCCTGCACCCGGGAACTGGAAGACTGGAGTATTCTATGATCAACAACATATTGGCGAAAATATTCGGAACCAAATCCGAACGCGACCTTAAGCGCATGCATCCCAGGCTGGACGCCGTCAATGCGCTGGAAGCGGAGATGCAAAAATTATCCGATGACCAGCTGCGCGGCAAAACCGACGCCTTCAAACAGCGTTTGCAGGCGGGCGAAACCCTGGATGCCATACTGCCCGAGGCTTTTGCGGTGGTGCGGGAAGCCTCGGTGCGCACGCTGGGAATGCGCCACTTTGACGTGCAAATCATGGGCGGCATGGTTTTGCACGAGGGCAGAATTGCGGAAATGAAGACCGGCGAAGGCAAGACCCTGGTCGCCACTTTGCCGGTATATTTGAACGCCTTGACCGGCAAAGGTGTCCATTTGGTGACGGTGAATGATTACCTGGCTGAACGCGATTCTCTGGGCATGGGCAATTTCCGCGGGATGGGCGAAATTTACCGGTTTTTGGGCTTGAGCGTCGGCTGCATCAAACACGGGCTCAATTCGCAGGAAAGGCAGCAGGCATATGGTTGCGACATTACCTACGGGACCAACAATGAATTCGGCTTTGACTATTTGCGCGACAATATGGCGATTCATCCTGATGAAAGGGTGCAGCGCAAGCTGAATTACTGCATTGTAGACGAGGTGGATTCCATCCTGATCGATGAAGCCAGGACGCCCCTGATCATTTCCGGGCCCGCCGAGGATTCCACCGACAAGTATTACCGCATCGACAAGATCATTCCGCGCCTGCATGGCGAATCGGATTATAAAAAAGATGAAAAATCCCGCACCGTGGTTTTGACCGAGGAGGGCGTGGCGCACGCCGAGAAGCTGCTCAATGTCGGCAACCTCTATGATTCCGTGAACGTGGAAATATTGCATCACATCAACCAGGCGCTCAAGGCGCACGTGCTTTTTATGCGGGACCGGGATTATGTCGTCCAGGACAACCAGGTTGTCATTGTGGATGAATTCACGGGCCGCCTGATGCCCGGCCGGCGCTATTCCGAGGGCCTGCACCAGGCGCTGGAAGCCAAAGAAGGAGTGCGCATTCAAAGGGAAAACCAGACACTGGCTTCCATCACTTTTCAAAATTATTTCAGGTTGTACGAAAAACTCAGCGGCATGACCGGCACGGCGGATACGGAAGCAGAGGAATTCGCGCATATCTATAAGCTGGATGTGGTGGTGGTGCCCACCCACAAACCCATGATACGGATGGACCACGGCGACCAGATATTTCGAACCGAAAAAGAAAAATTCGCGGCCGTGGTGGAAGAAATCAAGGAAAGCCACGAAAAAGGAAGGCCGGTGCTGGTGGGAACCATTTCCATTGAGAAAAACGAGCTGCTTTCCGCCCAGTTGAAGCGCAAGGGAGTGCCGCACCAGGTCTTAAACGCCAAACATCACGAGCGGGAGGCGGAAATCGTGGCTTTGGCGGGGCAAAAGGGCGCGGTCACCATTGCCACCAACATGGCCGGCCGGGGAACGGATATTGTCCTGGGCGAGGGCGTGCGCGAGCTGGGAGGACTGCATATTATCGGCACCGAGCGTCATGAAAGCCGCCGTATTGACAATCAGCTGCGCGGACGCTCAGGACGCCAGGGTGACATGGGGTCTTCGCGGTTTTATGTTTCCCTGCAAGACGATCTGATGCGCATATTCGGCTCCGAACGGGTCGGAAACATTTTGCAAAAACTCGGCCTGCAGGAGGGGGAGGTTATCGAGCACCCCTGGATCACCAAAGCCTTGGAACGGGCGCAGCGGACCGTGGAAGGGCATAATTTCGACATCCGCAAGCATTTGCTGGAATACGACGATGTCATGAACAAGCAAAGGACGGTTATTTACGAGGAACGCACGCGCGTTTTGGAGGGTGAAGACCTGCATGAACATATTCTGGGCATGATAGACGATGTTGCCGAGGACGCTTTGGCGGAAATGACCCCGGAAAAAGTATATCCCGAGGAATGGAATTGGGATGCCATCCATGCCTGGGCCGGCCAATACCGGGTTTCCCTGCCTTGGGCCCAGGAGGAAATCCCCGGTTTAACCAGGCAAAAGATAACGGAGGAGTTCCGCCGACAGGTGCTCAAGGGCTTTGCCGGAAAAGAGGAACAGTTTGGCCAGGAAGTCATGCGCCAGTTGGAAAGAGCCCTGCTTTTACAAATTGTGGACCAGCGCTGGAAAGAACATCTATACGACATGGACAAGCTCAAAGAGGGGATCGGGCTCAGGGCCTATGGCCAGAAAGACCCGTTGCTGGAATACAAGCGCGAGGGTTTTGAAATGTTTGGCGCCATGATCCTGCAGATTAAGCAGGAGCTGATACAGCTGCTGCTCAAGATACAGGGCTACCGCCAGCCGGCGGAAATGCCCCGCACTTCCTTGCCCTCGCGCTGGACCGAATCGCGGCCGGAATTTGTCAGGCCGCAGACGCCCCAACCTGCCCCGGAAATGCCGGGAATGATGCCCGGCATGCCGGGCATGGGCGCCGGACCGCGAGATATGTCGCAGGCGGTTCCCACCGGGGGGCCTGCCAGGCCTGAGCCCGTACGCCGGGCTGCGCCCAAGGTGGGACGCAATGACCCTTGCCCCTGCGGATCCGGGAAAAAATATAAAAAGTGTCACGGACAATAAGGGAAAGCATACGGAAAAGAGGATGGATTTGCTGATATCCGGTTTGTCGGAGATGCCCCTTTACCATGATGTGGATATTGCCACCACCTTCCGCTCTTTTCTCGAATATTTAAATACCAAAAATCCAAAAGTAACGCACACCACCTGTGTCAATAACGGCGGGCCGGCATGCACATTCGTCATGGAATGGGAATAAAGAAAAGTTGGCGACGTATGGTTGGCGCAAGTTTGCGGAAACAGCGGAAGTAAAGTGGCAGGGTATAGCCGTCTCTTTTAAAGAGGCGTTATGGATTTGCCCTTGATGACGCGGCCTGACTGATTCAGGTAGCATACGGCTGATTTGAATTGGGTGTGCAGCGCGCCGCCTTGTTCCACCCGGAGCAGTCCTCCGGTCGGAATGCCGTACCCGGTACTTCCGTCTCCTGCCAGCATGACCGCTTCCTTCAATTCCTGCCAATGGTCTTTTTCAGCATGGGTATCGCATATCACCGGGGCAATATTCAGACAATCGAACAATTCGGCGCTGGCATCGTCATGGGGATTTTTCCAGCGCACCCAGCGCGTCCCCAGCATGATGCTGCCGGCGGAGAGGCCGAAAAAAAGTGTGCCTTTTGCATAAAGGCCCTGCAAACAGGATATGAGATTATGGCGAGAAAGCCAGTACATGCCTTCATCCACATCTCCGCCTGAAAAAAAGACTGCCTGCACCCGGCTGAAGATAGTATGGGCGGTTTTGATGTCCGGCCGTTTCTGCGCCAGAAATATTGGCAGTACCTCCGCGGCGCCGGCCTCGGCAAACAGCCTTTTGGCAAATATAAAAAAAGAAGGATTGTCGTTGTTGGCCGCGCCCACATAGGCCACCTGCGGGTTTTTCATGCCGGTCTCGGCCAGAATCTCCTCCAAAACCGGGAGCAGAGCATTTGGTGTTTGCCAATTTCCGCCGGCCAGCAAAAAAACAGGTTTTGCCTTCTTCATGAAAACAATCCTTTGCCGTCGAAATGAAAAACAGCATGCGTGCGGCGGTATTTTCCCGAAACGCCGGGCAGAATATCCACGGCCGGCTCTATGCGGACACGCATGTTTTTTCCATAGAGTGAACGCAGGGCAGCGGCGGCGGCAGGAACAACCAGGTCAGGATTGGCATCGACCAGCAGCTGCAGGGTGTAGTCATTGCGCGCCAGATGGACAAGCTGGTAATCCCGGATTCCGTCCACGGCTGCGAGCGTATCATCCGCCTGTTTGGTCGTGACCAGCCGGCCCTCCGGGGTAAAAGTGGCGTTGGCCAGGCGTCCCTCCAAAGACGAGAGCAGAAATCCCTCGTTGCGGCCGCAGGGACAGGAATGACTGTCATGGAGGCGCACCAGGTCGCCGACGTCGAATTTGATCAGAGACACCCAGGGATGATGAAAGGTCGTCAGCAGGATGCGCCCCAATTGCGGTCCGCCGTGTTCAGCCTTCAGCGGCTGGAAATCAACCCGGCAGAAATCCGTGTTCTGATGCAGGGACCCATGCTCGCACTGCATAAACACATAGCCTGCCTCGGTGGCGCCATAGGAACTTACCAGGGGGGCGGAAAACACCCGCCGGATGCAGCGCAAGTGGATGGAGGATGAAAATTCATACGTGAAGACAATGATGCGGGGTTGAAAAACAGGTGCGCCCTTATCCAGGGCCCACCAGGCAAGCCTGGCCAGCAGCGAGGGATTCGCCTCCAGGACGACCGGCTGAAATGCTTCCAGCTCCTGCAGCATCCGTTCGTAATGACGGTCGGTCCATTCGCTGGCGCCCGCTTTTTCGTTTAAAAAAAGAAAACGGCTCAGCCTGCGATCCTGCAAGGTGAGGTCCTTGTCCGAGAGGATGCCTACGTTTAGGGCGCTGGCCAGGATGGCCTCGCGCTGGGTGCCGTCAAGTTGGGCGGTATGGGAGTTGAGCTTCCAGGAGGAGGCTTCCGAGGCATTCCACCAGGATTGGTGCCAGATATTGGTGACGCGTTCGGCGGTGGTGCCGCTGGACTGGACAAACTCGATTTCCCCGCGCTGCAATCCCTCGGCGACATTGCAATGACGCGGCACCAGTCCCTGGGGGAAGTGTTGGCGGAGGTCATTTTTAGTCAGCTCCGAAAGCGCCGCATAGCGTTGATCGACCGGGCAGTTCTCGCCAGGGTCATGTTGCTGCCAGGAACTGTAAACCGGGACGGTTGCAAGCCCGACAGCCAAGGCCTGCTCCGAGTGGCGGTAATAATCAGCGGAAAAATAAGGGACATGGTTTAAAATGGCCGGTTCCCTTCAAACATCAAAGAAAGTGGGGTGAGTCTTTCCGGTAATTCCCGCGTACATTCCGGCAGGCGTAAATATGACATGTATGCCCGGAAGACCTGGAGCACTGGCTTGCTCGTCCTTATTCCTCGCTTTTTTCCACATCCGCATCAACCGCCACGCCCT
>JAFGIQ010000091.1 GCA_016929575.1 candidate division FCPU426 bacterium | reverse complement strand
GCCTTTTGTGCAGGAGCGCGCTGTTGGGTTTCACTCCTTCGGCACCCGAATATCCGAGGCGGCGGATATGACCAATCAGGGACGCCAGCCGCCGCGCATCAACCTCCACCACGATCACTTGCCGGATCCGGGCCAGGGCCAGGGTAACTGCCACCGCCCTCCCCGCACCTCCACCGCCCAGGACCACTGCAGTTTTGCCCTGCGGCCTGACGACGGATTGAATACTTCGTAAAAAACCGTATCCATCCGTGTTGTGTCCTGTCGTCTTTCCGTTTTGGAACACCACCGTGTTGACCGCACCTATCTCCCGGGCACTCGGCGCGCAGGCATCCAAATAGGGCATGATCTTTTCCTTGTACGGAATCGTCACGTTCAATCCCACCGGGCGGATCTGCTTCATTGCAGACATAAAAATCCGCAATCCTTCCGGCGGTACGCCGAAGGGAAGATAAACCACATCCAGGCCATGGTGGCGGAAAGCGGCGTTTTGCATGGCCGGCGACAGGGTGTGGGCAATGGGCCACCCGACCACTCCTGCTATCCGGGTGGAGCCGGTAACGGCGATTTGCTGCTTGCGCATCAGAAACCCCCATTTTTTTGCAGCCGACCACTGACTGCAGGTGTTGATAAAAAACACACTACTTTTTTATCCGCTGGTCCGGCTATGCCCCTGACCCAAATCCCCCCACGCGAGTTGGGCCAGGGCAACCGCCACCACCCCTGCGGTCTCGGAACGCAACACCCGCGGCCCTAAAGACGCCAAGTGCAGGCCTCCGGCCTTGGCCAAGGCCAATTCTGCCGGCGCAAATCCTCCCTCCGGACCAACCCAAAGACACACCTGCCTGCTGGCAGGAGAGGTTGTTGACATTTGTTCCCAGCCAATGCCTTCCGCCTCCGCGCCGGTAAAAAGAATCCCTAGGGCGGTGGCCGGTTTTTCGGCTATGCTCCCGGCAAAGGACAAGGGGGGAGATATGTCCGGCAGCGCTGTGCGGCCTGACTGGCGCACGGCCTGGCGGGCTATTTCCTGCCAGCGTGCCAGCCGGTTTTCCCGTTCCGGCTTTGCCTTCATCTGGGAATAGGACGAAAGCACCGGTACAATGCGGTTGACCCCCAACTCTGTGGCTTTTTGGATAACAAGCTCCAGCTTGCTGCCGCGTGCGAAACCCTGGCACAAAGTCAGCCTCAGGGGCGACTCCGGCGTCCGGTCAACAGCGTCCTGAATCTCCACCTCCACGCGTGCTTTTTCCACGCGGACGATGTGCCCGCCGTATTCCCGGCCGCAGCCGTCCGCCAGCCGGACTTCGTCTCCTGGCTGCAAACGCAGCGTATGGCAATGGCGGGCATCCGTGCCTGAGAGGACCACCGGCTGCCTGCTCACTGCTTCCGGACGGAGGATGAAACGCGGCGGTCCCATGTGCGCGTTTACCAGTGGGGATCAAAACAGGAGCCGGTATGCGTGATTTGCCTTTGTCCGGTGCCGTCGATATTCATGACATAGACGTCCGAAGCAACCATCTGGTCTCCTGACCCCACGCTTCCTTCACGCGCCTTTTCCATAATGCAGGCCATGTATTTGGCGGTCGGGGAGAAAGCCGGCCCGGACAGTTCGGCGGAGAAATCCTGCGGCGTCAAGGAATGGACTTCAAAATCAATACTGAAACGCTTGGACAT
Organism: candidate division FCPU426 bacterium; assembly: GCA_016929575.1. GTDB lineage: Bacteria > Oederibacteriota > JAAXVQ01 > JAAXVQ01 > JAUVAV01 > JAFGIQ01. Next base: position 9,569 of record JAFGIQ010000091.1, on the reverse strand, counting down.
GACAATGATGATCTTGTCCACCTCAAACGCCACCAGGCTGCCATCATAATTCCACACCACGGCGCCCAGATGATAAGAGACTTGTTGTTGAAAAGGCTTCATCAGGTCCGTCTCCATGGTTCCGTCGCGGCGGATGGTGCCGATATGCATGACGTTGTCGTTCTCGCTGGGACCGGCTCCGGCCAAAAAGAACATGTCTGGCGACAGCGAATGCACCTCGGTCATAAAGCTGTTTTTGGGGAGGCGGATGGTTTCCACCTGTCTGCCGGTTTCAACTTCATAGCCGTATAAAATGGTGGGAAAATCCATTTCCTGAAAATAAACAACCGAGCTGTCAGGTTTCCAACTGATGCGCATTTTGCCCGCTTTGATTCTTTTTTCCTTGACCACGGCATGCAAATGGGAACCGTCGGCATTGACCGCCATCACCGAGACCACGTCCCCCATCGGCTGGCTGTCATGATACTGAAAGAAAGCGATTTTATCATGCGGCAGATTCCAGGCCGGCCGGCATTTATATCCCGGTGTATCCGTCACCTGTTTTTGGCCTTCGCCGTCCGGTTGAATAGTGTGTATCTGTGCCTGGCCATTGACCATCGCCACAAAGACAATGCGGGAGGCATCGTCCACCCCTTCCAGATGTTTGGCAATGCCCAGTTTCTTCATCATTTGTTGGCGTTTGGCCTTGCGCACGGTTCGCATCCGGTCCCTGAAGCCTCCCTGGCCCGGCTGGCAGCCGGCAATAAAGACTCCTCCCCAGCACATGAGCAGCGCCACCATGATCACGGTCGCGTATTTTTTTCGGTTATACCACATTCCCGTCTCCTTCCTGACGCGCCCTCTTTCCACCGGGGCACAGGTGCCGCGGGGTATTGGGGCGTTATCAGCAGCGGTATTTCTCATGCCAAAAACGCGTTTGCCCAAACCAGGTTGCGCAAAGCCGGGCGGCTTTGCCTCCGGCTGTGCATGCTGTAAATTTTATACTGTAATACGCCTTCTGTCCAGGCCTGAAGCTGACCCTGGCAGCCCCGGAGAAGAACCTGCGCATGACAAAAACGAAGATTTGGAAAAGCGAAGTTTGCATTGATACATCGCCGCAGGCATACCGGCTGCCGGAGACATCTGTCCGCCAACATGGCAGGATACAACAATCGTCCAGCAGGGGAAACTACAGGGTTCTGGTTTTATCTCGAAAAGTTTTAACATCGGGATATGTCTCTGTGCCTGTCAGGCGGGCAAAATCCTTCAATACCGCTATTTGCTTGCTGTTAAGCCGGCTGGGTATTTCCACTTGTACTGTCACCAGCTGGTCTCCGGTGCCCAAACCCCTGAGATTGTGAAACCCTTTTCCCCGCATGCGGAATATCTTGCCGCTTTGCGTGGCCGGGGGTATTTTCATGGTCACGTGTCCGTCCAGCGTGGGGACTTCAATTTCGCCGCCCAGGGCGGCCACATCAAAAGGAATCGGCACCTCGCACAGCACATCTTCATCTTCGCGGGCGAAAACCGGATGAGGCTCCACTTGAATAACAACAAAGAGATCCCCCCGCGGACCGCCGTTGAGGCCGGCTTCGCCTTCCCCGGTGATCTTCAACCGGCTGCCTGTGTCCACCCCGGCCGGAACCTTGACGGAGATCCTGCGGATATTCCGTTTACGCCCTTCCCCGCGGCAGGCTTGACAAGGTTGTTCGATCACGTTCCCTTCACCGCTGCAGGTGGAACAGGTGCGCATGACGGAAAAAAACCCTTGCGCCATGCGTATCTGTCCTGTGCCCTGACAATTGGGACAAGTCTTTTTACTGGTCCCCGGTTTGGCGCCGGTTCCATGGCAGATATCACACGCCTCCAGGCGGGGTATTTCCAGGCTGACTTCCGCGCCGTGCGCGCTATCCATGAAGGATACGTTTAAATCATAGCGCAAATCCGCGCCGCGGCGGGCGCGGGTCTGGGTGCCACGCCGCGACTTGCCGCCGGTAGCGCCAAAAAAACCCTCAAAAATTTCGGAAAACATGTCGCCCATGTCGCCAAAATCGTTAAACCCGCCGAATCCGCCCGGTCCGGCGCCTGCCTGGGCATTCAGCCCCGCATGCCCGAACTGGTCGTACGCCGTGCGTTTTTTGGGGTCCCGCAAAACTTCATAGGCTTCATTGACTTCCTTGAATTTATCTTCAGTGGTTTTATCTGCAGGATTTGCATCCGGATGGTATTTTTTTGCCAAAGTGCGATAGGCGCGTTTAATCTCTTCCTCGTTGGCTTGGCGTGAGATTCCCAGCACCTCGTAATAGTCCCTCTTGGCAGACATCTTTCACCTCATACCCTTAAGCCCTGTATTTGCAATATGCAGGGCGCCGATTGCCCTGATGCCTTAAGGCGGCGCCTGCGCGCCGCTGAGAATAACAGGGGCGTTCCATTGAACGCCCCTGTTATTTACGCTCTGTTGTACCGGCAGACACTTCCCATTTCCCCGCATCCGGTGAAAAGCCGGAGTGTCCCGTCTTTTTCCGGGTATGCTGCCAACCTGTGCCTTCCCGCAACCACCGTGCTTCGGGCCAGGCAGAACATATTTCCCTGTACGGAAGGCGCCTCCGTTTTACGGCCAATGCGCCGGCTCCTGATGCGCAAAGATCATTTCTGTGCGGTGCTGTTGTCCTCTGTTTGGTATTCCGCGTCCACCACGTCTTCATCCTTTTGCTTGTCGGCAGACTCTTTTTGCGCTTCTTGGGTTTGACCGCCGCCGGCCTGGGTGGCTTTGGTATAAACGGCTTCGCCGAGTTTCTGCGCCAATTTCTCCACTTTGTCACAGGCGGTCTCGATGTTTTCCGTCTCTTTGCCTTCCAAGGCTTTTTTCAAGTCTGCCACCGCTTTCTTGACCTGGTCCCGCGTATTCTCATCCAGTTTATCGCCGTGCTCGCTCAAGACTTTCTCCGTGTTGTACACCAGAGAATCGCCGCGATTGCGTGCTTCCACGTTTTTGCGGCGCTTTTTATCTTCGTCCGCATTCGCCTCGGATTCCGACACCATGCGCTCGATTTCTTTGTCATTAAGGCCGGAACTGGCGGTAATGGTTATTTTCTGCTCGCGGCCTGTGCCCAAATCTTTGGCGCTTACATGGACGATGCCGTTGGCGTCGATATCAAAAGTCACTTCGATCTGGGGAACGCCGCGCGGCGCCGGCGGAATGCCGGATAAATCAAACCGGCCCAGAGTGCGGTTATCATCGGCCATTTCGCGTTCCCCCTGCAGGACCCGGATGGAAACAGTCGATTGGTTGTCGGAAGCCGTGGAAAAAATCTGGCTTTTCTTGGTGGGTATCGTGGTATTGCGCTCGATCAACTTGGTGCAAACGCCTCCCAAGGTCTCAATCCCCAGGGAAAGGGGCGTCACATCCAAAAGCAGGACATCCTTGACCTCTCCCTTTAACACTCCGGCCTGAACCGCAGCGCCGATGGCCACCACCTCGTCGGGATTTACGCCTTTATGCGGTTCGCGCTTGAAAAAATCCTTGACCAGCTGCTGTACGCACGGCATGCGGGTCTGCCCCCCCACCAAAATTATCTCGTTGATATCGCCGGCGGCATACCCCGCATCCTGCAACGCCTTCTTCATGGGCTCCAGGGTGCGCTGCACCAGATGGCCGGTCAACTGCTCCAACCGGGCGCGGGTCAGGGTCATGTTCAGGTGCTTGGGCCCGTTGGCGTCTGCGGTGATAAAAGGCAGGTTGATCTCGGTTTGCATCGTGGAACTGAGTTCGCACTTGGCTTTTTCCGCCCCTTCCTTTAAACGTTGCAGGGCCATTTTATCCTTGCGCAGATCAATCCCCTGCTCCTTTTTAAATTCCTCGGAAAGCCAGTCAATAATCACCTGGTCAAAGTCATCACCCCCCAGGTGGGTATCGCCGTTGGTCGATTTGACCTCGAATACGCCGTCGCCGAGCTCCAGGATGGAAATATCGTAGGTGCCGCCCCCGAGATCATACACTGCTATTTTTTGGTTCTTCTTTTTATCCATGCCGTACGCCAAGGAAGCCGCCGTCGGTTCGTTGATAATGCGCAAAACATTCAGCCCGGCAATTTTGCCCGCGTCCTTGGTCGCCTGGCGCTGGCTGTCGTTGAAATAGGCCGGAACCGTGATCACCGCCTCGGTGACCGTTTCGCCCAAATAGGCTTCGGCATCGGTTTTTAATTTTTGCAAAATCATGGCCGAGATTTCCGGCGGCGCGTAGTTTTTTCCCGTCGCCTCCACGCGCACATCGCCGTTGGCGGCCGCCGTGGTTTTATACGGCACCATTTTTTCTTCTTCCGACGCCTCGGCATACCGCCTGCCCATAAAACGCTTGATGGAGTAAACGGTGTTTTCAGGATTGGTCACCGCCTGGCGTTTGGCGATTTGACCCACCAGCCGTTCGTTGTTCTTGGTAAAGGCCACAATAGATGGAGTGGTGCGGCTACCCTCCGTGTTAGGGATGACAACCGCCTCCCCGCCCTGCATTACCGCCATGCAGGAATTGGTCGTTCCCAAATCTATACCGATGACTTTCCCCATAATGAACCATCCTTTCCTTGCCGTTCGCAGATTGCCCTATCAACCCTTGGCCCTGGCGCTTCCCGCACCCTCAGTGCTTGGCGACTTTCACCATGGCCGGACGTACTACTTTGCCGTTTAAAGTGTACCCTTTTTGTAAAATTTCCACTACCGTGTCATCCGGCACGGATTTGTCCTCTACGCGCTGCAGCGCCTGATGGACGGCCGGATCAAACACACAGGGCGCCTTGTCAATCCGGCTGACCCCTGATTTTTCCAATGAAGTAATAAATTGCTTATAGATAAGCTGCACGCCCTCCATCACCCGTCTGACGTCGGTCGAGTCCCGGGTATGTTCCAAAGTGCGTTCCAGATTGTCCACCACTGGCAAAATCTCAACCAAAAGATCCTCGCCCGCATAGCGCATCATCTCCGTACGATCGCGGTTCATGCGCTTTTTATAATTCTCCAATTCAGCCAGGGCGCGCAGATACCGGTCGTAATTCAGGTTGGCCTTCTCTTCCAGCTGCTTGATCGTCTTTTGCAGCACCTCTATTTCTTCAGGGGATGCCTTTCCTCCGGGCAAAGCCTCGTCCTCCTCAAACGCCTTGGTCGGATCCGCATTGGCCGGAAACGAACTGCCTATACTGCTGATGCCGTACGGTGCTGCCGTGTTGGCCTGATCCGCCCCGTCATTTTCCTCTTTCTTGGAAGGATGAGGCTTTTCATTTTCATACCACATCATCTCACCGCCTAGTTTTTTTCTTTTTTATACGGCCGGAATCAGCGCAGGGCAGCCGCCCGGGTCAACGCCGCCGCCGCGTCTTTTACCAAAGCAATGATCTTGCCATAGGCCATGCGCCGCGGCCCGATAACGCCAATGCGCACAGCCTGCCGGCTGCCAACAGGCACCTCTTCGGTCACCACCGACAGCGCCGGCATCTGCCTGCGGCCCTCATCCTCCCCGATGACCACGCGCACGCCTTGGCCTTCGATTCCCGGCGCCATGAAGGACCGCAACAGTTGGTCCCGCCGGTCCAAAAAAGCCATCGCCTGGCGTGTTGCAGAAATATTATCAAACTCCGGCTGGGATATTAAATTGGACGCCCCGTCAAGCCTCATGCTGTTGTCGCTCGGCGTATCCAGATTGCAGCTGGCCCAGTGCAGGGCCTTTTGCAACAACGCATGCATGCTTCGATTCAAGCCGGGCCAATCGCTGCCGGACAAAAGCCCCAGTTCCGCCGCGTTTTTTCCCGCGCCGTACCGGTCGACCAGCCGCACGACCTCTTGCAGGAGGTGCGGTCTGATCGATTCATCCAGCGTGAAGATCTGGTGGAATTCCCCGCCCCGCAAGGTACGCACGATCAATAACAGCCGGTAGGGTGCCAGGCGGATTAATTGTATGCGCGCCAGTCTTTCTTCCGGGTGAAAGGACAGCCAGGTGACGGCCAGCAATTGCGAAGTCGCCGCCAGGACTTTCACCGTCATTTTTATAATTCTATCCATGTCCTGGGTTTGTTGTAAAATTTCAAAACGTATCCGCCCCTGCTTTGCATCCCGGCTTAATTGGCGGGAAAGCAACCTCTCGACCAAAAAGCGATAGGCTTTAACCGTGGGCACTTTGCCGGCAGAGGTATAGGGGTGATTTAAAAATCCCCCGGCCTCAAGGCTGGCCAGAACATTTCGCACCGTGGCCGTGCTCCACTTGAATCCATACTGCCGGCAGAGCTGCTGTGAACTGACGGGTTCCACCGTGGCAATATGGCGGTCAATCACTGCGGCCAATATTTTTTCTTCACGTTCTGAAAGTAACAACACACCCGCTTCTCCCCGTTGCGCTATCCGCCGCCAACCGCCGGTACATCTACTTGTCCCGGTAGATGGTATAATCAATATCCGGGAAAATGTTATCCTTGTACTCAATATCCGCGAGCCAGTCAAGATCCAGGCGCTTGTGGCGCAGGTCATCATGCAGCTTGTTAAAACGCCCCATGTGGTCCCTGGTTCGTTTGACGGCGTATTCCGTCATGGTGCCTGTTTTCATGATAAAAGCCCAATCTGAAGATTGCGCCAGCAACAACTCCCTGGCCGCCTGGTTGAGGGCGCGGCGCTCCAGGTAATTGGGGTCCTGGTAGTCATTCGCCAAGGCAATCATATGCTCCGCGGCCTTGTGCAAATGGCGGTAAACCCAATCATTGGGGCCAGCGAGCCATTGCTCATGATAGCCTTTATACCCCCACGACGAGGTGGAGGGACGCACCACCTGCAATCTGGGGTTTTCGTTGAGATATTCCGGAGCATTGATGGTACGCAGCACATCCTGATCAAAATGTATCTTTCTGAAAAGGAATTCCAGAAATTCCGGACCCTCATACCACCAGTGGCCGTACAACTCGGCGTCATACGGCGACACGATCAGCGGTTTTTTGTCCATCAGGCCGTACAGATACTCCACTTGCTTTTGCCGGTTAAACATAAAATTACCCGCATGGTCCGCGGATTTTTCGCGGGCTGCCGAGGGATTATACGGTTCTTTGTGGTCTGAAGGACCTGTAATCCGGTAGTACTTTATCCCGGTGGGAATCCGGAATCCGTCGCCATGAATATATTGGCGGATGTATTCATATTCCAGGTCAAACCCTATGTCGCGATAAAACTCCCGGTACTGGTAATCCCCCGGATATCCTTCCTTGGAGCTCCAAACCTGCTTGGAGGATTCCACATCCCGGCCGAAAACCGCCGTGCCGCTGCGGGTGTATACGGGTGCATAGACGCCGTATTTGGGCCGGGGCATGCCGTGAAAAATGCCGTGCGTATCCGTATAAAAAAAGCGGATGCCGTGCTCGCGTAAAATTTCATCGACTCCGGGTTCAAACCCGCACTCCGGCAGCCATATGCCCCTCGGATTCACGCCCAAAAAACGCTGATGGGTTTGTACGGCCACTGCAATCTGGGCCTTTTGGGCGGTACGGTTGATCATCAGGGGAAGGTATCCATGCGTGGCTCCGCAGGTGATGATTTCCAGATATCCCAAATCCTGAAATTTGCGAAAAGCAGAGGCGATGTTCCGGTGATACTTTTCCTCAAAAAGCCAGCGGGCTTGACGGAAACGGTCCAAATACATGTGTGCCGTGCCGTTAAATTCCGGCTGCCAGCGGGTCCTTTCGACCTCCTTCTCGGCCAACTCAATCAATTTGCTGATATGCGTCAAATAGCGTTCTTGCAGCAGGGGGTCGCCGAACATGGTCAACAGGGTGGGGGTAAGCGACATGGTCAAGCGGAAATGCACATTATCCTGCACCAGCCGATCGCACATGTTAATAATCGGGACGTAGGTCTCCGTGATGGCTTCATAAAACCAGTCTTCTTCCAAAAAATCCTCATACTCCGGATGTCGCACGTAGGGCAAATGGGCGTGCAACACCATCATTAAAAACCCTTTTTCAGCCATGTTTGCTCCTACGAATTATTCGGTATGCTTTTCAACAACAGGTGTGATTTGCCTCTCCTGTGTGCCCTCCGCGTTGACCGCCTTGACTGGAATGACCTGTTTGCCGTCAGGCAACGCATACCTTACGGAGAAGGTGCCGTCGGGATTAAGCTGCATGGGCTGTCCTTGTATGGTCACGGTTGCATCCGGTTCCGTGGCTCCGTAAACGATCAGTTCCGTATTCACCACCAGCCAAAAGTCCTCCGGCTGCATTGGTTTGGGACGTCCGCCTTCCGAACCCATGCTGGCCAGTCCGCCGGAAGTCACATCCGCGCGTACGCGTTTAAGCATGTATTTAACCATCGCTTCTGAAGAACGGCCCCAATCCGCGGCGCCTGCGGTTTGATACAACCGTTCAAAGGTCTCATCCACCATCATCCACTCCTCATCCACGATCGGCGACACCGAGTCGCGGGGAGTGGTTACGATATTGGAACGGACCAGGGTAATAAAACGTCCGTCCGGGTAGAGCAATCCCAGGTCAACGCAATACGCCCGGTCCGACGCCCATACATTAATGTACCAATTGGTGGCTTCGGTGGTGATTTCTATATCCATGCTCCGATGGGCATTGGCACCGTCAAACTCCACCTCTGTCACATCATATACACGCAGAATCAATCTTGCCCCTGCTTGTTGAATTTCCCGGATAATATGCGCTTGTTTATCGGCGGACAAATCCCAATAAACAAAGCACCAAAAAGGGTCGCGAATCATTAAGACAATGCGGTTGTCATTATATTGATCCTGCCAAACATTTTGTTCAGCGCCTGCCCCGGTTGGGTGAAAATCTGGTTGCGCCGGTTTATACTCAGGGACAGGGGAGGGTTGCTGGTTTTCCCCCCCGGTTTCAGGCTGCATGAATTGTTCTTTCCGGACTTCCCTGGATTTACGCGATCCGGCGCTCTCTTTTTTCACATCTTGTTTCGGAGCGGGGGGTTCTTTGGCAGAAGTTTGCGTTTTTTTAACCGCCTTTTTAGGTGTGGATTTATGGGTCGAAGACCGAACGGCCGCTTTCTTTGCAACTTTTTTAGTTGCCTTTTTATTTTCCATGACGCAGCCTCCTGCCGTTGCGGACTAAATATCAGTACCTAAAATGCTGACACGGCGTTATTTTAATAATTTTCGGCAAAAATCGACAAATACTTTACTGTACAATCTCTTTTAATTCTTTTCCCGGGCGGAATTTTGGGGCTCTTTTGGCCGGAACCTGCACAGAATCCCCGGTCTTTGGATTTCTGGCTATGCGGGCCTTTTTCTCTTTTACCACGAAAGTGCCGAGTCCGGCAACCGAGACTTTTTGTCCTGCTTTTAGCGCATTTTGAATTGTGGATATAAGCTTTTCAAGCATCTTTTCAATTTCACGCTTTGGCAGGCCCAACCCTTCAGCAACCTTGTCAATCAATTCTACTTTTGTCATGCAGGTCCTCCTCCTCGCAAATTTGTTACATTTTGGAGTAAGCTACCACACCGGCTATGCCCCGTCAAGCGCAAATTAACAAAATTTGCTTATAAAATAGTCTGATTCTTCCATCGATCCGCAATTTTCCAGGCATGG
>JAFGIQ010000090.1 GCA_016929575.1 candidate division FCPU426 bacterium | reverse complement strand
GCCGCACCTTCCGCGAAGCCCTGCAAAAAGGGCTGCGCGGACTGGAGATCCACCGCGGCGGCTATGAGCATTACCCCAAGATACCCCGGGACTTGAGCCGCGGAGAATTAAAGGCGCGTCTTTCCAAACCCCACGCCGAGCGGCTTTTCACGCTGCGGGAAGCCCTGTGCCAGGGCATGACTGTTGACGAGCTCTATGCCGTCACGGGCATTGACCCCTGGTTTATAACGCAATTGCAGATGATTCTCAGCCGTGATTTGGAGGAAGGCGGGGCCGGGCATACCCTGGCTTCCCTGACTGCGGACTGGCTGCGTGAAATCAAACGCGAGGGTTTTTCCGATGCCCAGATCGCCGCCTGGTGCAATGCCCGGGAGACAGAAGTCAGGGAAAAACGCCAAGCCCTGGGCGTGCTGCCGGTGTATAAATTGGTGGACACCTGCGGCGCGGAATTCGAATCATACACCCCCTATTGCTATTCCACCTATGAGGAAGAAAACGAGATGGGACAGCCCGGCGACAAAAAGAAAATCATGATCCTGGGCAGCGGCCCCAACCGCATCGGCCAGGGCATTGAATTCGACTACTGCTGCTGCCATGCCTCGTTTGCCCTGAGAGAACTGGGTTTTGAAACCATCATGGTCAATTCCAATCCCGAGACGGTCTCCACGGACTACGACACCTCGGACAAACTCTACTTTGAACCGTTGACGTTTGAGGACATTATGAATATCATTGACCTGGAAAAGCCCGCAGGCGTAATCGTCCAGTTGGGCGGGCAGACGCCCCTGAACCTGGCCCGGCGGCTCAAGGATGCGGGCGCACCCATCCTGGGCACTTCCGTGGAATCCATCGAGCGCGCCGAGGACCGGGATCTCTTTGCCCGCCTTATGACCGAACTGGACATGGCGCAGCCGGAAAACGGCATTGCCCGCTCTTTGGATGAAGTCCTGGAACAAGCCAATACCATCGGGTTTCCGGTTTTGGTGCGGCCGTCTTTTGTGCTCGGCGGCCGGGCCATGCGCATTGTCTATGACGCCACATCTCTCATGGATTTTGTGCAGGAGGCATTTGAGGCTGCGCAGGGGCAACCGGTGTTGATCGACAAATTTCTGGAGGATGCCATTGAAGTGGATGTGGATGCCGTCTGCGACGGCCGGAGGACCGTGGTGGCCGGCATCATGGAGCACATCGAGGAAGCAGGCATCCATTCCGGGGATTCGGCCTGTGTGCTGCCGCCGCACACTTTGTCAGAAGCAGTGATGGACCGCATCAAGACATACACAGACCGCATCGCCATGGCTTTGGGCGTGCGCGGCCTGCTCAACATCCAATACGCCATCCGCCGGGGAAACATCTACGTGTTGGAGGTGAACCCGCGCGCCTCGCGTACTGTTCCATTCGTCAGCAAAGCCACAGGCAGGCCCTGGGCCAAGATCGCCTCCAAACTTATGGTTGGAAAAACACTGGACGAACTGGGGGTGCAGGATCCGGTTTTGGGAGGCCATTTCAGCATCAAAGAGTCCGTCCTGCCGTTTTCCCGCTTCGCCGGGGTGGACATCCATCTGGGGCCGGAGATGAAATCGACCGGCGAAGTGATGGGCATAGACGCATCCTTTGGCATGGCTTTTGTGAAATCACAGGCAGCGGCAGGGCAGACCCTGCCCCTCTCGGGACGGATTTTCATCAGCGTCAAGGATGATGACAAGCGGGACATTGTTTTTATTGCCAAAAAATTGGCGGATATGGGTTTTGCCCTGGTTTCCACCCCGGGCACGCACAAGGTGTTGAAGAGCAACAACATCAAGGCGGACCTGGTGGGCAAGATCGGCCAGGCTGAGGAAAGCATCCTGGACCAGATCAGGACCGGCCGCGTGCAGCTGATCATCAACACGCCTTTCGGGCCTGTGGGGCGGGAGCACGTGCGGCCCATAGGCACTGCGGCGGTGGCGCACGGCATTCCCTGCATCACTACGTTGCAGGGCGCCCAGGCTGCGGTCAATGGCATTGAAATGCGGCGGCAGGCCGAATTGACGGTATTGCCGCTGCAGGAGTGGTATAAGGCGGATTACGCGGATTAGGAACGCAGATTGCACAGATTAAAAAGGCGGATTACGCAGATATCAATTGCGGGAGAATGAGGGGAATGGAACCAAACACCGACCAAATAACAAATGCAGCTGCGGCCGGCCGGCCCAACCCGCAGGGATTGTTTGATCCTGCCTGTGAACGCGACAGCTGCGGGGTGGGGCTGATTGCGCAGATGGACGGGACGCCGCGCCATTCGGTGGTTGAGGACGCGGTGCGGATTTTGGTCAATCTTGAACATCGCGGCGCCTTGGGCGGTGACAATGCCACGGGCGATGGTGCCGGACTGCTGATGAACATGCCCGATGAATTCCTGCGCCATGCCTGCCAAGGGCAAAAAATCAAGCTGCCTGCCCCCGGGCAATATGCTGTGGGCATGGTTTTTCTTCCCCAACAGGCTAAAGCGGCGGGCCGCTGCCGCCGGATGATGGAAGAAACAGCGATGACCGAAGGCTGCGAAGTGCTGGGCTGGCGCCCGGTACCCACCTTAAACCGCCATCTCGGTGAATTCAGCCGCTCCTCGCAGCCGGATATTGCCCAGTGTTTTTTGGCGCCGGGGAAGGGGATGCCGTGGGATGCCCCTGCGTTTGAACGCACGTTATATGTGATCCGGCGGCTGATGGAAAAAGAAGTTGCCAGCTGGAGCGGGGGCGATTACAGCCAGTTTTACATCTGCAGTTTGTCCAGCCGCACCCTCAGTTACAAGGGCATGCTGACAGGCACGCAGCTGGCGGTGTTTTTTCCCGATTTGCAGGCAAAGGAATTCAAGATCGCCTTTTCCCTGGCCCACCAGCGTTATTCCACCAACACGCTGCCGTCCTGGCGCCTGGCCCAGCCTTTTCGTTATCTGGCCCACAACGGGGAAATCAACACCCTGCGCGGGAACATCAACCGCATGCGCGCGCGCGAGGCGGTCATGCATTCCGGCCTTTTCGGTGACGCCCTGGAAAAGATAAAACCCGTTCTGTGCGAAGACGGGAGCGATTCCGCGATTTTGGACAATGCCCTGGAACTGCTGGTGGCCGGCGGCCGCTCCCTGCCGCATGCCATCATGATGATGGTGCCGGAGGCTTTCGGCCGCAAATACCATATGAGCCAGGACAAGCGCGCCTTCTATGAATACCATTCCTCTTTTATGGAACCCTGGGACGGGCCGGCCAGCCTGATTTTTACGGACGGCCGCTATATCGGCGGCACCCTGGACCGGAACGGACTGCGGCCTTCCCGCTATACGGTCACCTACGACGGCCTGGTGGTGCTGGCTTCCGAGACCGGCGTGCTGGATATTCCCGCGAACAACATCAGGCAATACGGCAGGCTGCAGCCCGGAAAAATGTTTCTCGTGGACATGCAGGAAAAACGCATTGTTCCGGACCGCGAAATCAAGGCCGCCGTTTCGCGCCAGAGACCGTACCGGAAATGGGTGCAGTCCAACCAGATCGAATTGCGCGGTTTGTTTGCGCCTGCCAAATTGCCGGAAACAGACGCGGTGTTGCTGCGGCGCAGACAGCATGCCTTTGGCTATACGGATGAGGAAGTGAAGATGATCATCACACCCATGGCCGCCAACGGCCAGGAACCGGTCGGTTCCATGGGCAATGACGCGGCCTTGGCCGTGCTTTCCAACCGGCCCCAGCTGCTTTTCAATTATTTCAAGCAGCTCTTCGCCCAGGTCACCAATCCCCCCATCGACCCCCTGCGCGAGGAACTGGTCATGTCCCTCATGAGCATGCTCGGCTGCGAGCACAACCTGTTGGACGAAACGCCGGAACACGCCCGCATGCTGAAACTCAATCATCCCGTTCTCACCCAGCAGGACCTGCAGCAGATCCGGGAATGCCGCCACCCCGACATCCGGCCGGCGGAAATCAACATGCTTTTTCCGGCGCGCGAGGACGGCGGGGTTTTGGAGGAGGCGCTGGCGGGCATCTTTGCCCAGGCCGAGGAGGCCATTGACAAGGGCGCCACGGTTTTAATCCTGACGGACAAAAACATGGATGTCAACCGCGCCGCGGTTCCCGTGCTGCTGGCCTGCTCCGGCTTGCATCATCATCTGATACGGTGCGGCAAACGGACCAGGGCCGGGATCGTGGTGGAAAGCGGGGAGGTGCGCGAGGTCATTCATTTCGCCCAATTGATCGGGTTTGGCGCGAATGCGGTCTGCCCCCACCTGGCTTTTGCCACGGTCCGCGAACTGGCGGTGGCGGGATTGCTGGACAAGCCCCTGGAGCCGGAAGTGGCCATGGACAACTACATCACTGCGGTGAAAAAAGGCCTGCTGAAAACCTTCAGCCGCATGGGCATTTCAACAGTGCGCAGCTTTTTCGGCTCGCAAATATTTGAAGCAGTGGGCATCGGCCGCAGAATGACCGAAAAATATTTCACCAATACCGCCTCGCGCGTCGGCGGCATTGAACTGCCGGAAGTGGCCAGGGAGACCCTGTGGCGTTTTCGCCGGGGCTTTCCGGAGGCCATGACCGCGCCGGACGAACTGCTCGAGGCGGGAGGGGACTACCGCGTCCGCACGGACGGCGAGGCGCACCTCTGGACGCCGCAGACCGTCATGAACCTGCAGCAGGCCGTGCGGACCAACGATTATTCGGTTTTTCAAAAATATTCCCGGCAGATCAACGACCAATCCCAGGCCCGGGTGACGCTGCGCAGCCTCCTGCGCTTCAAGCCGGGCAAAGCCGTACCCATAGAAGAAGTGGAGCCGGTTGCGGCCATCACCCGGCGTTTTGTCACTGCGGCCATGTCCTTCGGCTCCATCAGCCAGGAGGTCCACGAAGACATCGCCGTGGCCATGAACCGCATCGGCGGGCGCAGCAATTCCGGCGAGGGCGGCGAGGACCCCAGGCGTTATCAGCCGCTGCCCAACGGCGACAGCAAGATTTCCCGCATCAAACAGATCGCCTCCGGACGTTTTGGCGTTACGGCGGAATACCTGGCCCAGGCAGAAGAGCTGCAAATAAAAATCGCCCAGGGAGCCAAGCCCGGCGAGGGCGGGCAGCTGCCCGGCCACAAGGTC
>JAFGIQ010000089.1 GCA_016929575.1 candidate division FCPU426 bacterium | reverse complement strand
CCACATCCCCGGCCAGCTTGCCCATCTGCGCGGAGAAATGCAGGGCCGTATATTCATTGAGCGCCTCCATGCGGTTGAGCGCCATCCGGCCGCTGGGGGATTCAATGGCGGCCCATCCTTTTATCCGTTTGCTGTTCCGGTGGCGCACCGCCTGCCGGATGTCCGGCGGCAGAAAGTCGGAGGCTGCGGCCAAGGCATCCCACTGCTCCCAGTCCAAGGCGTCGGGTTTGGCCAGCTCTTTTAGGTGTTTATCCAGCGCCTGCCTGGCGTCGGAGAGGCGCATCAGATCCTCAATGCTCTCAGGATCAGCCAGATTATTCTGAAGCAGATGCTCCCACAGCGCGGCCAGCCGGCCGGCTTCCTCCGCATCCACGCTGCGGCCGTTGCGCAGGCGTTTGATCATCTCATGCAGTTTTTCCATCTCAAAGGTCTGCAGATGCTTGGGCATGAGCACGCCGTTGCGGCCGGGCGAGGTGATGTTGCTGACCACTGCGCGCAAGGCCTGGTCTTCATCCCGGTAGCCGCCGCCCAGGGCTTCGCTCGGCATTTTGGCCGTGCGCTCCCTGGATTCGCTTTCCAGGCGCCTGAGCTCGGAGGCCACTTCGTCCGCCCGGATGTCCCCCAGCCAGCGCTGGATTTCATACAGGAGCTTCAAATCCTCGGCTGCAATCTTTCCGGCCCGGCGCGCATAATCATCCAGGTAATCGGCTTTGCGCACCCCGTCCTTGGGCGCCAGGCGGCCGTCCACCGCCAGCCGGTCCAGCAGGGGTTCGGTGCCTGCGGGCAGGCCGTAGGATCCCAGTTTTTGCAAAACCTTGTCAATGGTCCTGGTTGTGCCCGGCATTTCATTGCGGAGGTAAATGCCCCACCAGTCCGTGAAGGTGGTGGAGATGGAAATCCTGATTTTCTCCCCTGGTTTTTTGCCCCGGCTCAGCCGCGCCGCGGCAATTGCCTTTTTAACCTCTTCTTCGGTCACGTTCCGGCGCAGGGTGTCGCGGTCCTTGATCATGTAGTGCAGTTTGCTCCAGATGGTGTTTAAATCCTTGTCCATCTGGCTGGTGGAGGCGTAAAAGCCCCGGCGCTGCGCGGCTTTCACGCGCTCGTCCTCGGCCCGGAATTGATGCTCGTCGCCGATAAATGCCTGCTTGGTGGTGTATTCCAGCTCGCCGCTGTCCGCCGCCCGCAAGGCGTCCTGGTTGATGTTGACTAAAAGCATGGTGCCCAGGCCGGCCACCATGATAACCGCCAGCGGCATATAATAGACAAAACCCAAAACCAAAGCCAGCAGCATGCCGGCCACCGCCAGTTTGCTGCCGCGCAGGCCCCTGCTCGTCATGGCGTCAATGACCAGCAGCAGCATGCCGCCGGCCAGGATGACGCCGGCTAAAAACAGGGTGAAAGTGCCTGAAAAAATCATGACAAAAGCCAGGGCCGCGCCGCCGGCTGCAAAAGCCAGCATGCCGCCGATATACAGCAGTTTGCTGGGCCACTTCAGGCCGGCAAAGGAGCGCACCCAGGCATATCTGTTCGCCCGCTCGTGGCTCTGCCTGGCCTGGGTGATCATCCGGTTGTAGGAGTTTAGATTAAAATTGAACTCGGAAAAGAAATACTTGTCCTGGTTGCGGCTGCGCAGGCGCTCGGTCTTGGTCCGGGTCCTTGCCAATTCAGCCCGGGCCTGGGCCAGGGCCTCCTGGGTATTGGTATTGGCAGGATCGGCGTCAAGCTCCCGCTGCAGATCCGCGACCAGTCCGCCCAGCCGGTTTACTTTTTGCTCCGCCTCCTCCATCTGCTTTTTGACAAAGTCGGCGAAAGCCTGGGCGTCCATTTTCAGCACGGTCTGCTGGCTGGCATCGGTATTGAGATATTCCATGAAACCGGCCACCCGCTCGATGTTGCCCTTGTCGTACATTTCGTGGAGGAAATCAAAGAAAAGGAGCTTAAAGCGCTGATAGAAGGATCTGCGCGGCCGCCGCGCCTCGCGGGCCTGGTAATAATCCGTAATGCTGACATCGCCCTCGGGAGTGATGAGCACCTGGTCAAAAGACCCCGTGTAGACCAGGCCGTTTTGCTCAAACTGGTGCACGGCTTTTTGGAATTTTTGCGCCAAGCCGGTCAGGCGCGCCAGGTGGTCCTGCTTTAAAATTTCGCGCTCATGATACAAAAGGCCGAGCCGCTCATACAAGGTTTGGAGTTCGCGGTTGAGGTTGTCGGCCAGCTCCCCGGCGCTGCGCGTGCCCTGGCTGAGCGCCTGCGCTTTTTGATCCACCACGCTTTGTTGTCCGCTGACCTGCCGTTGGAAACCGTTGATATGGTTTTGCAGCGTGTTTCTCCGTCCGTACAGGACATCCAGGCGGGCTTGTTCAGCGTCGCTCCAGCCTGCCTGTCTTTTTTGCGCCTCCAGCCCGGCGATCTCCTCGTTTACCCGCGCCAGTTGCGTCTGGGCTCCCTCCAGCATCCACTGATAGTTCTGCAGCAATTCCAGATCGGGTTTCAGCTCGTCCAGGGGTTTGACCAATTTTTCCTTTTGCTCTTCAGCTTCCCTGATTTCCTGTTCCTTGGCGCGCAGGGCGTCGACCTGGGGTTGCAGATAGCTGCGCGCGGTTTGGCCGCTGGGCTCGTCCATCACGATGAATCGTTGCTCGCGGATTTTGGGCATAAGGGGCTTGCCGGTGACCCGGTCTGATATCCAGACATTGTTGGTGGCAAACTGAAAAGCCGCCAAACCGGGGATGCCTTTGCGCTTGAAGCGGCGCTGCATCTGTCTGGCCTGTTTGATTTGGTCCTTGCCGGCAATGACAATGCGTTGCAAGGCGCCGGTTCCCAGGTCCATGGCCAGGGCGGTGTTCTCCGCCGCCCTGACCTCCAGGATGACAAACGAACGGTTGATCCCGTCGTGGCCCTGCATGGTCAAAAGCCGGGATTCGGTCTGGCAGATACGCAGCAGGCTCAGGCGGTCCTGCAGGTCCATGGCCTGGTAATCCGCCATGGACTTGGCTTGCGCGATCTTTTGCAGGTTTTCAAATTCCTGCCGGTCCAGTTCCAAGCCGCCGCCGGCCAGCCCGCCGCTGATCATATATTCAGCGCTTTGGGACAGGTTGCTGAATATCTTCTGGTAGCCGTCGAAGGCGGCCTGATCCAAGGCGGCAGGGTCCATCTGTCCCAATGCCTGCAGCACATTCATAATATTCTGATAGCGTTCGCGGTTTTCCTGCACGAGGGCTTCCCGCAGGCCGTGCATTTCCGGCAAAGCCCGCAGCAGATGGCCTGCCGGCTGTTGCAGGCGCAAGACCGGGGCCT